>WFVQ01000187.1 GCA_015491585.1 Deltaproteobacteria bacterium | reverse complement strand
GTCTTCAGCTCGCTGGGATCTGGCGAGGGAATGGAGAAGACGTTGAGGATGGTGTTGAGCTTCACCACCAGCTCCAGCGCGCTCCTGGCCTGGTCGGTGGAGACCCGGCGCTCTCCGAGCAGGGGGTTAATCCTTTTCACCAGTCCGAAGAGGATTCCCAGGGCCCTCGGTACGTTGAGGTCGTCGTAGAGGGCCTGGAACGACTCCTCTGCCACCGCCTCGATCTCGTTGTTGAGCCCCTCTTCTCCTGCGCGGGCGCTGTTGTCCAGAGCCACCTGCTGGAGCTCTGAGGCGAAGGCGTCCAGCCTCTCCAGGGCCTTGACTGCCTCGTCCAGGTACTCCCTGGAGTAGTGGAGCGGCTTGCGGTAGTGGGTCCTGAGCAGGAAGAAACGCACCTGCCTTCCGGTGTAGCCAAGCTCCAGGAGGTCCCTGAGGGTGACCGCGTTTCCGCAGGACCTGGACATCTTTCTCCCGTCCACGAGCACCATCTCGCTGTGCAGCCAGATGTTGGCCAGCGGGCGCTTGGTGAGGGCCAGCGCCATAGCTATCTCGTTCTCGTGATGGGGGAAGATGAGGTCACAGCCGCTGGTGTGGATGTCGAAGAACTCGCCCAGGTACTTCTGGCTCATGGCCACGCACTCTATGTGCCAGCCTGGCCTGGATCGGCCCCAAGGGGTGTCGTAGTAGAGGCCCTCCTTGAGCTCCTGGAGGTTGACCCTCTTGAATAGGGTGAAATCGACCGGGCTGTCCTTGTCGTAGTCGTCGAGGTCCACGGTCTTGCCCACATGGATCTTGGAGATGTCTATGTTCGAGAGCTTGCCGTAGCCCGGCAGCTTCGAGATGTCGAAATAGACCGAACCGTGGCGCTCGTAGGCGTATCCCTCCTCCATGAGCCTGGAGGTCAGCGAGACCATCTCCTCCACGTGTTCCGTGGCCTTTGGGTAGTGGTCCGCCCTCTTCACCATGAGGGCCTCCAGATCCTCCATGAAGGCATCCAGGTAGTGCGTAGTGAGCTCCTTCAGGCTCATCTTCCTGGCAAGGGCCGCGGAGATGGTCTTGTCGTCCATGTCCGTGACGTTCATCACGTGGGTGACCTGGTATCCCAGGGATTCGAGGGAACGCCTTAGCAGGTCCGCGACCACCACCCGCCTGCACAATCCAAGGTGTGCGAAGTCGTGGACGGTGGGGCCGCAGGAGTATATCCTGACCTTCCCGGCCTCGATGGGTTCGAGGAGATCCTTCCGCTTGGTGAGGGTGTTGCTCAACCTTATGCCGCTCTCCTTCCTCTCCCCCCTGGCGCCCGGCATATGAAATAGGCTGGTGGAGAGATACCGCTCGCCGCCGTCTGGGAAGATGGTCACCACCACGCCTGATTCCATTCCAGCGGCCACCTTTATGGCCGCGGCCAGGGCGGCTCCAGAGCTCATACCCACGAATATACCCTCTTCTTTGGCCAGCCTCCTGGCGGTTTCATACGCTTCGTCGTCGTGGATGTTGAGTATCTCGTCTGGAAGGTCGCGGTGGAATATGCCGGGCTTGTAGGACTCCTTCATGTTCTTGAGCCCTTGTATCCTGTGGCCCAAAAACGGTTCCACGCCCACCATCTTCACCGATGGGTCGAGTTCCCTGAAGCGCCTGGTCAGGCCCATGAGGGTGCCGGTGGTCCCCATCGTGGCCACTATGGCCGAGACCTTTCCCCCTGTCTGCTCCCAGATCTCCAGGGCAGTGTGGTTGTAGTGGGCCTTCCAGTTGTCGTCGTTGTTGAACTGGTCGGTGAGGAAGTATTTGTCGGGTTCCTCCCTGGCCAATCGGTACGCCGCCTCGATGGCCCCGTCGGTGCTGAGGTGGGCGGGGGTCAGGAGGATCTCGGCCCCGAAGGCGCGCATGATCTGCCGGCGCTCCATGCTGGCCGATTCGCTCATGGCTATGAGACAGCGGTAGCCCTTGACCGCAGCCACCATAGACAGCCCGATCCCGGTGTTGCCGCTGCTGGCTTCGAGGATGATCTTGTCCTTGGTGAGCTCGCCTCGCCTCTCGGCCCCCTCGATCATGGAGAGGGCTATGCGGTCCTTTATGGATCCTCCGGGATTGAAACCCTCGAGCTTGGCCAAGATCTTGACACTCTTGTTGGGGTTGAGCCTGCGTATCTCCACGCAAGGGGTGTTGCCGATTGCCTCGAGGATATTGGAGTAGGGCCCGGCCAGGCCCGGCAGGGGGGGGTTGCTCATTGAGACCTCCAAGTGAAAGGGTGTTGTAGATATAGAATACCAGGGAGGGGTTTTCAAGCAAAAGGGGTCCTGCGGTCAGGATGACTATTACAGAAGCTCGGCGAGCAAGGCGGCAAATTCCTTGAAGGAGTAAGGTTTCTGTATCAGGGGTATGGCCTGCCTTTCGATCTCTTCCAGGTGTTCCACCTTGTCGGAATATCCGGTGGTGATCAGCAACTTGGTCCCTGGCAAGGGCTTTATCAGCTCCGCCAATTCAAGCCCGTAGCCGTCGGGAAGCACCAGGTCGGTGAAGACCAGGTCGAAGGCCTGCTCCCGCAGGAGCTCCTTGGCTCGTGATAGGTCCCTGGCAGTCACGACTTCCAGGCCCATGCCCTTAAGCATGTCGGTCGTCATCATGAGCACGTCTGGATCATCTTCCACCAGGAGAACACGCTTCCTGCCCGCGGATTCGGGCAAGGGGACCGCAGAAAGCAGCGGATCGTCAGAGGGGCCCGAAGCGCACGTGTCATGGATGGCCGGCAAGAAGACCCGAAAAGTGGAGCCCTTTCCTGGGGAGGAGTCCACCACGATCCTGCCCCCATGTTGTTCCACTATGCCGTGAACCACCGAGAGGCCAAGACCGGTTCCGCCGCCGACCCCCTTGGTGGTGAAGAATGGTTCGAACAGCCGCTCCAAGGTCTCTGCGTCCATGCCTGTCCCCTCATCCGCTACCGACAGCATGACGAATCCGCTGCCGCGGGTGCCTGGCGCATGGGCAGTGGAGATGGTGATGGCCCCCCCAGTGGGCATGGCGTCCCTGGCATTGACCACCAGGTTCATGACCACCTGTTCCAACTGGCCAGGATCTGCTTCCACCAGGGGAAGCCCCTCTGCCAGGTCGGTCTTTATCTCCATGTTCTCTTCCACAAGCCTTCCCAGCATCTTGAGCATGTCGGTGATCAGTTGGTTTACGTCCACGGGCACTTTTGCCATAGGCTGGCGCCTGCTGAAGGCCAGGAGTTGCCTTGTAAGCGCAGAGGCCTTCTCCGCGGCCCTCTTTATCTCCTCGACCCTGGGAAAGAGGGGGTTGGAGTCGTCGATCAGCAGGGAGGCGATCTCGGCATTGCCCTGTATGACCGTGAGTATGTTGTTGAAATCATGGGCGACGCCACCTGCCAGCTGGCCTATGGCCCGCATCTTCTGGGCTTCCTGGAGCTGGCGGTTCATCCTATCCCACTCCTCCTTCTGCCGCTTCTGCTCGGTTATGTCCTGGAAGGTGACCACCGCCCCTGTGGTGCGCCCATCCTCCTTGATCGGGGTGGCGACATAACTTACCCATACCATTGAGCCGTCCTTGCGCCAGAAGGCGTCTTCCTTGGCCCTGTGGATCTCCCCATCCTTGAAACATCTGAGTATGGGGCATGAATCCTCTGGATAAGGGCTTCCGTCGTGCCGTTTGTGGTGAAGGACTTCGTGGTTGTTCCTGCCCAACAGCTCTTCCTGGGTGTAACCCAGTATGGCCTCCCCGGCCGGATTGAGAAAGGTCACTCTCCCTTGGGAGTCCAGACCCATTATCCCCTCTCCGGCAGAGGCGAGTATAAGCTCATGGCGGCTCTCGAGATGCCTGAGCATCCTCTTGGTCTCCGTATGCGCCGTGACGTCCCGTATCATGCAGACCACCGCAAATGGATCCCCCTGGTCGTCTGTGATGAAGGATGCGGTGTGAAGGCAGTGGACCAGGCTTCCGTCCTTCCTCCGCATCTCCTGCATGGAGGTGAATCCTTCACCCTTCTCCAGTGCCTTCCTGGCCTCCTTGGCGAACCGTTGGAACTCGTCCATGTCCTTCTGTAGAAGCCATATGGGCTGTCCAGACAGCTCTTCTTCTGTGTATCCAAATATGCGTTCGGCCGCTGGATTGCAGGCGAGAATGATATGGTTGCGGACGTCGGCAAGGATGATGGCGGTGTCGATGGAGTCAAAGATCTTCTCCATCAGGAGCTTGGCGGATTTCAGCTCCTCCTCTTTCTCCTTCAGGTCCGTCAAGTCGATGACCGTGGCCACCAGGCCCTTGATTTTTCCCTGCCTGTCAAACAGGGGAACCTTGTGGAACCTGAGATAGGCGGTCTTGCCACCTGCGAGCACGGTTTCGCTTTCGTATTTGTGGACCTTGCCGTGGAGGAAGACGGTCCTGTCCGCTGCGGAGCAGATTCTGGCCGTCTCGGCAGGCGCCGTGGCTGAGACCGTCTTGCCGATCAGTTGATCCTTGGGCATCCCCTTGATCTCTGCAAAGGCCTTGTTGCATTCGGTGTAACGCCCCTCGATATCCTTTATAAAGATGGGGAGGGGAATGGCGTCCATGACCGACTGCAGGAAGTGGACCTGCTCCTCCAGCGCCTCGCCTGCGGACCTGGCCTTGGAGACCTGTTCCTGGAGCGCGGCATTCGCCTCCACCAGTTGGGCAGTTTGCCTCTCCACCTCCTGTTCCAGCTTGGATTTGGCCTCTTCCAGCACCTTTTCCAACCGGCTCCTCCGGGCCACTTCCTCCTCGAGCTCCCGGCTTTTTCCCTCGGCCCGGCGCCTTGCCACCTCTATGGAGGCTATTAGCTCGGCGATGAGGGAGAGGTGTTCCAGGCAGGCCTCGAGCCGTTCCTTGGAGATGACGGGCACCTCAAGGGCCGCCTCTACGTAGGCGTCAGGATCCGCGCCCAGCCTCATCGCCCTCTCACGCAGGCTCGCAGTGCTGGGCCTGGAGAGGAATACCTGGCCCATGAGGAGCGTTGCCACGTGGCGGCCATCCACTATGACCGGCGTGCCCCCTCCCCACAGCCCGTACTCGCATTGGACTATGGTGGTCTGTTTCGAGGCGTCGATCATGTTGGCCAGCGCGGCATGTTTTCTCTTGCACGCCTCAGCGCTCGACGGAATCGCCATGTGAAATTCAGAGCAGAGTCTCCTGGCTCCGAATCTTATGATGGGCGCGGCGTCACCCTGGCGCCTTATGCCGAAGGTAAGGCCGGTTATCCTCGCATACCCTTCGAGAATCTCCTGGAGCGCGGCTATGCTCTGCAATTCCAAGAAATTTTCCTTGTCCATGACGGCTCCGCGCGGATGGCAGGAGGAGAAGCCCATCCGTTTGCTCGTTTACAGGCGGCCTGGAGGTGCGGTATCATCCAGCTATCCAGGGCGCGTTGCGAGGAGTGTAAAACTTTTTAATCATTTTAAACTAAAATCGTTATTAGAGCAATTTTTTTAAGCTTTGGCCTGGAGGAGAGCGTGAAGATAGCTATGCTTAGCCGGGAATACAGGGGGCTGGCCGAGGCAGGAGGGGTCAAGGACGTTGTCAGGTCGTTGTCCGAGGCCCTGGTGAAGAGTGGCGTAGAGGTGACGGTCTTCCTCCCCATGTACGGATTCATGAAGCCGGAACAGATGGGCTTCAGGAGGTTGCCCTTGGAGCTCGACCTCTCTATGGACTATGCCGCCGAGGAGCGGAGGGAGCGGGTCCGTTTCTGGCAGGGCAGGGAGGCTGGGGTCGATTTGATGCTGGTCGAGTCCCCGCGCTTCGGGGAAAAGCTGGGGGTGTACACTTACACGGCGGTTGAGGAGACGGCGGACCCTGCCAAGAGGAGAGGAGAGGGCCACTTCGACTACTTTGCCATGAATATCCTGCTTCAGAAGGGTGTCATGGCTTACTTCCTGGCCGCCGGAGAAAGGCCCTCGGTATTCCATTGCCACGACGGGCACACGGCAGTGCTGCCTGCAATGATAAACGAGATCGACGGTTTCAGGCACTTCCTGGGGGGAGTCGCCTCACTGGTGACCATACACAATGCCGGTATAGGTTATCACCAAGAGGTCGGAGATCTCCCCTTCGCCAAGGCCAATACCTCGCTTCCGTGGCGGGTGATCTATTCGAGCCTGCTCAACGGTGCCTTCGATCCCTTGGTGGCAGGACCTTCCTATGGAATGGTCAACACGGTGAGCGAGAACTATGCGCGGGAGCTCCAGGAGACGGAGTTGGACGCCATGACGGGGTGGCTTGGCCACGCCCTCAAGGAGCGCGGTATTAAGATCCAAGGCATAACTAATGGAATAGACCCGGACGCCTATAATCCATCCAGGCCCGATGCCCTTGGATTGCCAGCCGGCTTCGATCCTGAGGCTGGCGACATGGAGGGCAAGCGGCGGTGCAGGAGGGCCCTTTTCTCGAGGATGCGGGAGGGTATCAAGGGGGTGAAGACATACGGAAGCCCTGCCGACCGCGAGGGATGGCCCCTTTTAACCGTGGTGAGCCGGCTCACTGAGCAGAAGGGGATGGACGTCCTGGCCCAAGCCCTCGAGGGGCTGATAGAGGAGCGTGAGGAGTTTGTGGCGGTTATCCTCGGCACCGGCGAACCCCACGTGGAGCAGATCCTGGTGGACATGGCGGTCTCTGGAGCAGGACAGGGGCGGATGGTGGTGAATATCGGCTATAGCCAGGAGCTGGCGAATTTAATATATGCATCGGGCGATTTCTTCGTGATCCCCTCCATGTACGAGCCTTGCGGACTCACCGACTTCATGGCCCAGTTGATGGGCAATATTCCGGTCGTCCACGCTACCGGAGGACTGGTGAAGGTGCAGGACGGATTCAACGGATTCTCCTATGTGCCCCACGAGGCCGGTGCGCTGAAGGAGTGCCTGAGGAGGGCCTTGAGCGCGTTCAGGGACTATCCCAGGTTTCTGCACGACATGAGGATAAACGCGGTGAGGAGGATCAAACAAGAATATACGTGGGAAAAGGTGGGCAAGAGGTATCTCGAGCTCTACCGCAGGGCTGGGGCGGAGGGCTCGTGAACTCCCTCCGTCCCGCTATGTTTCAATCGGCCGGATAAAAATGCTCCTTTTCGGCCCCGCACTTGGGACATACCCAGTCATCCGGCAGTTCCTCAAAAGGGGTGCCGGGCTCGATTCCATTGTCTGGGTCGCCAACTTCAGGATCATAAACATACCCGCAAGGACATTCATAGCTCTTCATATCTGACCTCCAAGATTTTTTATGATTATAAGAATAATTATCTTTAGGGTCAAGGGCCTTGTCATAGCAAATCACCGGCGCTTTTTGCCATCCGGGTGTATTTGCCTTGTTAGCTGCATTTGCTATTGGATCCTGACTGCCATAGGAAAGACGACTTTCGCACTCGGTATCGAGCAATTAACTCTCTCCAGCTCTTTTATGGGGTTTTGGATGATAGAAGCATTAGAACGAATAAAAAACAATTTTTCTCCACACCTGACGTCTTCAGGCAGTATGGCAAAATTTGATATCAGAATTTTATTTCCAGCTATTATTTCTTCGCGAATTAGGATCTCTTCAGCTAACTCTTTAATCAAGTCATACTTACCCGCTGCAGCAAATAGAACTTGTCCATTGGCCAATAGCAGCTCCGGGACAATTTTTATCCTGTCTCCCTTATAAATTAGCTCAAGTTTTGATTGTTTTCTTGTTACGCGGCAATAGAAATCCACATCATCTTCGCCCACCTTGCGATGTGGAGAAGCATCTTCCATTCTCCTTTTCTCCGCTTCCACGAGATTTCTGCTGAGTGCCGCATGTTTCCCGGTCTGGTAGTTATCAAATGCCAGGTAACCAATTACGACCATAAAAGCGAGCGCAAGAAGAGAGGCCGCCTTACCCGTCTCTTTATTCTGATTGGCCTCTATGAGTGGCAACCTCTTACAATAAGACCAACTGAAGTAGATGCAAAAGCCAAACGTTAGAACGCCGGTGATAATCCCAAATGTATAGGCAGCACCCCATGCCCATTCTGGCCACGTATTATCGCCGAAAATGTAAAGCCAGAATATTCCAGCCACACCGGCAGCTACATATAATCCGGCCGCAATGCCGAGAATGACGCCCCAGATTATTCCGGCTGCTATATATAGTCTGCGTACAAGTTCCATCCATTAAGCCGCTTGCAGCTGACGGCAAAGCTCTTAGGTTAAAGCCAGTTGGCCAGGGAGTGCAGTGGATTGGCGGTCAAGCTAGGCGATTTGTTCGGCTTGTTCATTTGTACGACTTGATCTGTATTTTTTCTGTGTTTTTTATGTCTATTGTGCTGTAATTTATATTGATTCTTTGATACTATTAACTAGTTTTTGTAGCTGTTCTATGTTAGAAACATCT
>WFVQ01000186.1 GCA_015491585.1 Deltaproteobacteria bacterium | reverse complement strand
TGTTTGCGGGATTCCTGATGATGTCTCCAAGCCCTTCACCGGCTGGTGTCTGCCTGGTCGTGGGCGAGGAGCAGGCCGTTGCCAAGGCCCTGGAGGGGAACCCCGGGTTAAGGGCGGTGGAGGCCCGCTACAGGGCTGCAGAGCAGGCGGTGCCGCAGGCCTCAGCTTTACCTGACCCACGGCTCGGTTTCAACTTCCTCAACCTGCCCACGGATACGTTCGATCTGGACCAAGAGCCCATGACCCAGTTACAGGTCAAGGTGTCCCAGGCAATTCCCTTTCCAGGCAAGCTCTCGCTCAAGGGAAAGATCGCCAGGCTTAGGGCCGAGGCCGCCTTGTTGGGCGTGGAGGAGCAGCGCCTCAGGTTGGAGTCCAGGGTTAGGGATGCCTGGTGGCGGCTGGCTGCCGCAAAGGCGGTACAGGGGATCTTGAAGGAGGGCGAGCGGCTCATAGGACAGGCCCTGGACGTGGCCCTGGTCAAGTACAGGGTGGGGAAAGGGCTACAGCAGGACGTGCTCATGGCCAGGTTGGAACTGGACCGCATCCGGGACCGCAGCACCGCGCTGGAGGGGCGCATATCCCTTCTCAGGACGCGGCTGGCCGCATTGATGGGGGTGCCAGGCTCCAGGTGCGTGGACGTGGAAGCTCCCGATCCGCCTGAGCTCCCTGGGCTGAGGCCGGACCATGAGCTCGTGGAGCTGGCGCTGGCCTCGAATCCCGCGTTGAAAGCCGCCGAGAAACGGGTCCGTGCCGCGGAGAAGGGGGTGAAGCTGGCCAGGAAGGGGCTTCTGCCCGACTTCAACGTGGGCGCGGCCTACGGCTTCCGCCAGGGGGAGGACCTCATGGGCAACGAGCGCACCGACTTCGCCACCTTCACCTTCTCCATGAGCATTCCCCTGTGGGCAGGTTCCAAACAGCTGCCTGCCGTGCGTGAGAAGGAGATGGAGCGGGCCACGGCCTCGGCCGAGTTGTCGGACCTGGCGAACCGCGTCCAGGGTGAGGTGGCTGGCCTGGCGGAGCAGTACGAGAGCCTCCGTTCCCAGGTGGAGCTCTACCGTAGTGAGATCCTTCCCTCTGCGGAGCGCACGGCCGGGGCCATGCTATCGGCCTACCGGGTGAACAAGGTGGATTTCCTGAATGTAATAAGGGCGGAGCTGGCCCTTCTCAACTACCGCATGGAGCTGTGGAATCTTCACGCCCGCGCCAGGGCGGTCCTTGCGGAGCTCAAGGTGAAAGTGGGGGAGCCGGTCATTGAGTGATAAGAGCAGGTTTTCATGGGCTTTGGCAGTGGTGCTGGCAGCGGTCCTGGCCGCGGCAGCGGGTTACTATGCAGGCGGCAGGATGGCAGGAGGTGGGGGGCATGGTGCGGCCGGGGCAGATGAGGAGCCAAGCGGCCAGGCATCCCGGAAAGAGGGGAGGAAGATCCTCTACTACCGCAATCCCATGAATCCCTCCATAACCTCTCCCGTTCCAGCAAAAGACGAGATGGGCATGGACTACATCCCTGTTTATGCCGACGAGATCGACGCCTCCAAGCCCGCCGGCACGGTAAGGATAGATCCCGTAATGGTCCAGAAGATGGGTGTGAGGGTGGCCCCTGCCGGCTGCGTGGTCCTGAAGAAGATGGTGATGGCGCCGGGCAGGGTGGAGTACGACCAGGAGCGGCTGTGGTCGGTCCATCCGAAGTTCAAGGGCTGGGTCGAAGAGGTGTTCGTTGCCAAGGCAGGGGACCAGGTAAAAGGGGGAGAGGCGCTTCTGTCGATCTATTCGCCCGAGCTCGTGGCCACCCAGCAGGAATATATCCTCTCCCGCGCTGCAGGCGGCGATGCGCTCAGGCAGGCGGCCCTGGAGCGCCTGGAGCTCTTCGGGGTGCCTCCCTCATTCATAGCGGACCTGGAGAAGGAGGGAAGGGTCAGGAGGGCCGTGACCCTCAAGTCTCCTGGCAAGGGCACGGTGCTCAAGGTGGGTGCGTTGCCTGGAGACTACGTGACTCCGCGCACCGAGCTGTACCGTATCTGCGATCTCTCCAGGGTCTGGATAATAGCAGAGGTGTATGACCAGGACCTGCCCTGGATAGGTGAGGGCGACCAGGTGGAGGTGGAGTCCGCAGCCGCGCCAGGACGCAAGGTCACGGGCAGGGTGGACTTCGTCTATCCCGAAGTTGATGTCAAGACCAGGACCGTTCCGGTCAGGGTGGTGATGGACAACCGCGGCGGTGTGTTGAGACCGGGGATGTTCGTGGACGTCGCGATCCTGTCCGGCACAGGACGCCGCGTGCTGGCGGTGCCGTCAGAGGCCGTGGTGAGATCGGGCAAGGAGAGAAGGGTCTTCGTAATGACCGGCCCAGGGGTCTTCGAGCCCAGGGCCGTGGTCACCGGCGTCGAGGCTGAGGGCATGGTGGAGATCGTGCGTGGCCTGAGCCACGGCGAGCAGGTGGTGGTATCGGCCCAGTTCCTCATAGATTCCGAGTCGAGGCTCAAGGAGGCCGCCTCCAAGATGATGCGGAAGGGGCTGGCAGGCGGTGGCGCAGGTCCTGCTTCCGGAGCGGAGGGCGCCAGGTGATATCGGCGATCATAGACTTCTCCATCAGGGACAGGCTGCTGGTGCTCATCGCAGTGGCCATGCTCACAGGCGCCGGTCTGTGGGCGGTCCGCACCATCAATCTGGACGCCATTCCCGATCTGTCCGACGTGCAGGTGATAGTGTTCACCGAATACCCTGGACAGGCGCCCCAGGTGGTGGAGGACCAGGTCACCTATCCACTCACCACTGCCATGTTAGCGGTCCCCAAGGCCAAGGTCGTAAGGGGCTACTCCTTCTTCGGCCTCTCCTTCGTCTATGTGATCTTCGAAGACGGCACCGACCTGTACTGGGCGAGGTCCAGGGTCCTCGAGTCCCTGAACTACGTCTCGTCCAGGCTTCCTGCCGGGGTGACGCCCTCCCTGGGGCCCGACGCCACCGGAGTGGGCTGGGTGTTCGAGTATGCGCTGGTGGACAGGAGCGGAAAGCACGATCTCGCCGAGCTCCGCTCCATCCAGGACTGGTATCTGCGCTATCCTCTGCAGACCGTTCCCGGGGTGGCCGAAGTGGCCTCCATAGGCGGATACGTCAAGCAGTACCAGGTTGAGGTGGACCCTGAGGCGCTGAACTCCTACCACATCCCCATCGCCAGGGTCAGACAAGCAATCGCCAGGTCCAACGGCGACGTGGGCGGAAGGCTCCTGGAGCTGTCTGAGACCGAGTACATGGTCAGGGGCCTGGGATACATCAGGTCCATATCCGACCTGGAGGAGGTGATGGTGGGCACCGACGGCCGCGGGACCCCGATAAGGGTCAAGGATGTCGCCCGTGTACACCTGGGGCCGGAGCTGAGGCGCGGGGTGGCCGAGCTGAACGGCGAGGGCGAGGTGGCAGGCGGGATCGTGGTCATGCGTTGGGGCGAGAACGCCCTTGAGACCATAAAGGCGGTGCGCGCGAAGCTCTCGGAGCTGGCCAAGGGGCTGCCAGAGGGGGTGGAGATCGTTCCGGTCTATGACCGCGGGACCCTCATAGAGCGGGCCATAGAGACCTTGAAGGACAAGCTCCTGGAGGAGTGCCTCGTCGTAAGCATCGTCTGCGTGGTCTTTCTCTTCCATCTCCGTTCCGCCCTGGTGGCCATAGCGACCCTCCCGCTTGGAATCCTGATGGCCTTCATAGTGATGCGCCTGCAAGGGATCAACGCCAATATCATGAGCCTGGGCGGAATAGCCATAGCCATAGGGGCTATGGTGGACGGCGCCATCGTCATGATCGAGAACGCCCACAAGCATCTGGAGGCGGCGGTGGAGAAGGATGGCAAACAGCCGTCCGGGCACAGGCGGTGGGTGTTGATGGCGGAGGCGGCTAAAGAGGTAGGGCCGGCCCTCTTCTTCTCTCTGCTCATCATCACGGTCTCATTTCTACCAATATTCACCCTCCAGGCCCAAGAGGGACGCCTCTTCTCTCCCCTGGCCTTCACCAAGACTTACGCTATGGGGGCGGCCGCCCTCCTGTCGGTCACCGTGGTTCCGGTGCTTATGGGGTTCTTCATCAGGGGCAGGATCATGCCCGAGGCCAGGAACCCACTCAACCGGCTCTTTCACGCCGTTCACTCTCCGCTTCTGCGGCTCTGTGTCAGGTTCAGGTGGCTGGTGGTCCTGCTGGCCCTGGCCGCGGTAGCGGCAACCTGGTATCCCTTGTCCCGTCTGGGGAGCGAGTTCATGCCTCCCCTGGACGAGGGGGACATCCTCTACATGCCCAGCACCTTTCCTGGGGTGTCCATCACCAAGGCCAAGGAGCTGCTCCAGCAGACCGACAAGATCATCAAGACCTTTCCAGAGGTGGAGTCTGTGTTCGGCAAGGTGGGACGTGCCGAGACCGCCACCGATCCCGCGCCGCTCTCCATGATAGAGACCACCATCAGGCTCAAGCCCAGGGAGGAGTGGCCCGACCCGTCCAAGACCACCCAGGAGCTGATGAAGGAGATGGACAAGGAGCTACAGATACCCGGCCTGGCCAACACCTGGACCATGCCGATAAAGACCAGGATAGACATGCTCTCCACTGGAATAAAGACTCCGGTGGGCATCAAGGTCAGCGGTCCAGACCTCGATACGCTCCAGCGGGTGGCCAAGGAGCTGGAGGGGCTGATGAAGACCCTGCCAGAGACGGTGTCGGCCTACGGAGACCGTGCGGTGGGCGGTTATTTCATAGACATAGCGGTGGACAGGGCCAAGGCCGCCCGCTACGGTCTCACAGTGGGCGATGTCGAGGCCGTGATAATGAGCGCCATAGGCGGTATGAAGGTCACGGAGACGATCGAGGGGCTGGAGCGCTATCCGGTCAACGTCCGGTATCCCAGAGACTTCCGCGATTCACCCGAGGCTTTGGGCAGGGTGCTCGTCCCCACCCCGTCCGGGGCCCAGGTTCCCCTCTCCATGCTGGCAGACATCAGGCTTGCAAGGGGCGCGCCGGTCATAAAGAGTGAGAACGCGCGGCCCAACGCCTGGGTATATGTGGACATCAACACCTCTGACATCGGCGGATTCGTGCAGCGTGCCAAGAGGCTGGTGGACGAGAAGCTCGACCTGCCCCCAGGTTACACCTTGAGCTGGTCAGGCCAGTTCGAATACATGGAGCGGGCCAAGGAGCGGCTGAAGCTGGTGGTCCCATTCACCCTGGCCATCATATTCCTGCTCCTCTACTTTAACTTCAGGAACGTGGCCGCACCGTTCATAGTTATGCTCTCCATACCCTTCGCGCTGATAGGGGG
>WFVQ01000185.1 GCA_015491585.1 Deltaproteobacteria bacterium | reverse complement strand
ATCTCCCAGTCCGCCTTTGCATCGCCTGGAGGAGGCACCGCCTTCTTGATCCTCCTGACCCTCCGCTCGCCGCTGGTGAACGTGCCATCCTTCTCATAGAAACAGGCAGCGGGAAGCACCACGTGGGCGTATTCGGCCGTCTCGGTGAGGAACATGTCCTGATAGACCAGGAATTCGAGCCTCTCCAAGGCCTCCTTCACCTTGCCTATGTTGCCCTGGGTCTGGGCTGGATCGTAGCCGATGACATAGAGGGCCTTGAACTCCCCTTCCAGTGCCTTCTCGTACATCTGGGGCTCGAGCAATCCGTCGGTGACCGGCAGGGACTGCACCCCCCAAGCCTTGGCGAACTTCTCCAGCACCTTCTCGTCGTCAGGGGGCTGGTAGCCGGGATATGTGTAGGGGAGAGTACCCATGTCGCATGCGCCCTGCACGTTGTTCTGGCCCCTGAGCGGATCGATTCCGGTATGGGGCCTGCCCACGTTTCCGGTGGCCAGGACCAGGTTGGCAAGGGCCATGACACCGGCGGTGCCGCCCTTGTGCTCGGCCACTCCCAAGCCGTATATGATCATCGCCTTCCCGGCCGAGGCGTACATCCTGGCCGCCTTCCTGATAAGATCGGCGGAAACGCCTGCAACGCTGGCGACGCTCTCGGGCGAATAGTCCTTTATGTGCTCCTTCAGGGCCTCGAAGTTCTCCACTCGCGCCTTGATGAACTCCTCGTCCTCGAGCCCTTCCTCAAGGATGGCGTGGAGCAGCGAGTTCACGAGGGGAATGTTGGTTCCAGGCTTGAGCCTGAGCCATATCCCATCCTCCTGCTCCTCGGCCATAGCCGCCACATCGGTACGGCGCGGATCTATGACGATGAGCTTGGTGCCGTTGGCTACGGCCTCTTTCACCTTGAGCCCGACTATAGGATGGGCCTCGGTGGTATTGGAACCGCACACCACCAGGACGTCGGCACCTATGATCTGCTCGAACGGCGTCGTGGCAGCCCCGCTTCCCAGTGTGGCCAGCAGACCGCTGACCGTGGGAGCGTGTCAGACCCGTGCGCAGTTATCGACGTTGTTGGTGCCGATAACCGCGCGTGCCAGTTTCTGTGCCAGATAGTTCTCTTCATTCGTACACCTGGATGAGGAAAGCACCCCTATGCTGTCGGCCCCGTATTGTGCCTTTATGGACGACAGCCTGGAGGCCACGAACTTCACCGCCTCGTCCCAGGACACCTCCCTGAAGGGCTCCTCGATGCTCTCCCTTATCAAGGGTCTGGTGAGCCTGTCAGGATGACGGTAGAAGGTGTATCCGAACCGCCCCTTGACGCAAAGCTGCCCCCAGTTGGGCGGGCTCTTGGGATCCGCCTTGACCTCCATCAGCGCGCCGTTGTGGACCAATATATCAACACTGCAGCCGGTGCCGCAGTATGTGCATACGCTCTTGACTGTCTCTGCCTGGCCTGGCAGGAGCGGAACCACAGCAGCGTGCTTTGCCAGCGCGCCAGTGGGACATGCATCTACGCAGGCGCCGCAGGATACGCATTTTTCGTTGAGCTTTATGGAGATGTCGGAGACGGTGCCAGCCGCCTGATCCTCGGTGAACGAGAGTTCCAGGGCGCCGTACTTGCAGCTCCTCTCACATCTGGAGCAGGCCACGCACTTGTTGGGATCCACCGCAATGAACGGATGGCTCCTGTCGATGGGATAGAGAAGCCTCTTGGGAGACTTGGCCGCATTCACCTTGTACTCGATGGCAAGCTCCCTGTAGGTGCACTTTGAGAGTCCCAGGCAGCCGCACTGGAGGCACCTGCCTGCCTCGCGCCGCGCCATCTCCTCGGTGAAGCCCAGCTCCACCTCGTCGAAGTCGCCCACCCTGCGCTCCGCCGGCCTGGCGGGCATGGTCTCGCTGAGGCGCATGGAGTAGCCGTCGAAGTTGTGGAGGTCCACGTCCTCGAACTTCTTACCCTTGGAAAAGTTGAACCTGGCCTCTGCGAGACCGACCTTCTCTCCCATCATGTATTCGTGGATGGCCTCTGCCGCCCTGCGGCCGCCCGCCACCGCCTGGATCACGGTCCTTGGCCCAGAGGCCACGTCTCCGCCGGCGAATATGCCTGGGATATTGGTGGCCATGGTGCTGGGATTGGCCTTGATGGTGTTGCGCGGGGTCAGCTTAAGCTGGGCCTCTATCTCGCCGAAACTCTGAAAATAGGGATCGCCCTCCTGGCCCAGCGCCGCTATGACCGTGTCACCCTCCCAGAAGAGACGGGACCCGGGCATGGGCACCGGATGCCTTATCCCCTTCTCGTCCGGCTCGCCCAGAACGGTCCTGGCCATCTCCACCCGCACACCCTTCTCCTCCTTGATGATGCGGAGGGGCATGGACATGAGGAGGAACTGGACCCCCTCCTTTTCGGCCTCCTCTATGTCCCGCTGCTGGGCCGGCAGCTCGACCCTGCTTCTGGGATAGATTACAGTGACGTCCTTGGCGCCGAGGCGCCTGGCGCTCCTGGCAGAATCTATGGCTATGTCACCACCCCCAACAATGAGAACGCGCTCGCCCACCTCCGGAGCCGCCCCGGTGTTCACCTCGCGGAGGAAGTGGAGACCGTCAGCGGTGTGCTCCGAACCGTCTATGTCCATGCGCTTCTGGCGCACGAGGCCGGTGGCGATGAACACGGCGTCGAAGCCCTGGTCCTTGAGTTCCTGGATGGTGAAGTCGTCTCCCCACCTCTTCCCGGTCCTCACGTGGACACCCATCCTCACGATGGCCTGGATCTCCTTGTCCACCATCTTCTTGGGGAGCTTGTAGTTGGGGATCCCATACCTCAGAAGGCCACCGAGCTGCTTCTCCGCCTCGAATATGGTGACGTCATGGCCTTGCTTCCTGAGATAGTAGGCTGCTGACAAGCCGGCAGGCCCGCCGCCGATTATGGCCACCTTCTTGCCTGTTGGCGGAGGCATGGGCCCCTCGTCTATCCCGTTTTCGGCCGCCCAGTCGGCCACGAACCGCTTCAGGTGGTTGATGGCTATGGGCTCTTCCAGGAGCACCCTCCTACACCTGGTCTCACAGAACCTGGGGCAGACTCGGCCCACCGAGATGGGCAGGGGATTCTTCTCGCGTATGAGGCGCCACGCGGCCTCGTACTCGCCCCTGGCGATGAGATTGACGTATCCCTGGACATTGATCCCGCCCGGGCAGGTCAGATTGCACGGCGCCTTGCAGTCGCCATAGTGATTGGCAGCCAACGCCTGGAGCCTCTCCTTCCGGAACTGCTCCAGCTCCGCAGACCTGGTGACTACCACCATGCCATCCTCGGCAGGGGTGTTGCATGCGCGCATCCTGCCCTTCCCCTCCACCTCCACCATGCACATAAGGCACGGCCTCTTGGGCTCGCCACCACCCTCGAGGCGGCAGAGGGAGGGGATCTCGATCCCGGCCTCGGCCGCGGCCTCGATCAGGGAGGCGCCCGGAGCGGCCTGGACCTCCTTACCGTCGATTGTCAGCTTTATGGTATCAGCCATGATCCTACCTTCCCTAAACCTTGATCCATCCTGTCAATATGGAACATTCCGCCAGAAACTACAAGAAGGCCGGGTAACAACCCGGCCATCGAGACTGCGGAACAGTAAAGACATCTTAGAGCTCAAGCCACGACTCGGAGAAGACCGTCTTGCC
This sequence comes from Deltaproteobacteria bacterium, assembly GCA_015491585.1. GTDB lineage: Bacteria > Desulfobacterota > Dissulfuribacteria > Dissulfuribacterales > S140-46 > S140-46. Next base: position 2,038 of record WFVQ01000185.1, on the reverse strand, counting down.
CATGAGGACCCTGGTGGTCTTGTAGTACTCCAGCTCCTTGGGGCTGAGGCCAGAGGGATCGGGCTCGTTGCCATCCATGATGTCGTGGACCAGCTTCACCAGCTCCGGCCTCTCGCCGTGGGCGAGCTCTATGAGTTCGTGGTCGTAGGTATCCACGATGGCGGACCATATCCCATACTTCATGAGCATGGCTAAATAGGCCCTGTTCAGGTAGGGCCTCTTCTCGGTGGAGACTCCGTTTGAGACGTTGGAGAGGCCCACCGTTGACTTCACGCCAGGGGCTATCTCAGGCAGCATGGCCATGAAGTCGAGCCCGCTCATCACCTGGTCCGACCCCAGGGTGATGGGCGTGGCTATGGGATCGATGAGGATCTTCTCATTGGGTATGCCCGCCTCGTTCATGGCCATGACCAGGTCCACGGTCATGGCAGCGCGTTCGTTGGAGTCGCGGGGCATACCGTCCACGCCCCAGAGCAGCCCCACCACATAACATCCAGCCTCTGCCGCGACCGGGATGAGCTTCTTCATCCTCTCGGGCTGCAGCGAGATGGAATTCATCAGATGTTTCTCGGGCTCCTTGGCCGCCTTGATCCCGGCGATGAGGGCGTCGGCATTGGTGGTGTCCAGGGAAAGGGGGCAGTCCGTCACCTCTTCCACGACCTGGACGATCCAGGGCATGAGCTCCGGCCCGTCCTTTCGGGCCGGACCTATGTTGAGATCGAGGAAATCACCGCCGTCGGCAACCTCCTCGTTGGCCATCTCCTGGATAGGGCCGGGATCCCGCTCCTTCATGGCAGCGCCGGTGCGCTTGCCCATTATGTTGATGCTCTCTGCTATACACTGAACATACATGTCTCAACCCTCTCCTCTTCTAATTTTCCGGCTGCCAATCCCTCAGGAAGGCCGGTAGATGGCTGGCCTCCCTGGGCCCGATCTGAATCTTCCAGTCTGGCAGCTCCTCCTCCAGCTCGCCCTTTATGGAGGCCAGGTAGCCGGGGATGATGAGGCTGCGGTGCTTCACCTTCTCCTCTATTCCCGACTTCTTGACGTAGGAACCTATGAGATCGGCGCTGAACTTGCCCGCTGCCCATGCGGTGAGCACCGAGAGTCCCTCGGTGTCCTTGATGAGGAGCCAGGAAGGCACCTTGCTTCCTTCCACCTCGCCGGAGACGATGAAGTAGGTGAGGGAGAAGTTGCAGGTAATGAGGACCGGAGAGTCCTCTCCCGGCCCGTTGATGGGATAGATGTCCTCCTGGACCACCATTGGGCGCTGGGGATCGGTGAAGATGTTGAGCCTCTCCAGGAGAAGCGGAAACAGCGTATCGCCCTGGAGGTCGGAGAGCACCATGATCCCTGCGTACTTGGCGACCAGCACCGACCCGATCATGGCCTCGAGCATGGGATCGTCGGTCATCTCGCACGGAAAAGTTATGGTCGGAAAGCCCAGCGGCCTGAACTTATGGTTTATGGAGGCGCGCCTGATGGCCACCTGGTCCTCGAAGACCGCCCTCATGGTACGGGCGCCGGTATCCAGGACCAGGTCCTTGAGTCCGTCGCCCTGGAGCTTCTCGGCGAGCTCGGCGGTCTCCCCGATGGTAGCGCCCTTGACGGCCAATGGGCACTCCAGCTCCTTGGCCACCGCAGCCATAGCATCGGCGTTCTCCTTGGTGGCGCAATAGAGCAGTGGCTTGTGGTCGCCGCACTTGCCCGCTGCCGCCTTGAGGGCGTCGGGGGAGCCGCTCATGAGGATGAGCGGAGCGTCGGGGCAGCTCTCCCTCGCCTTCTCCACAAGGGCCTCGAACGCGGCCTGGTCGCCATCATCCTTGACGGCGATGAGATCGGCCTTGAGGGTAAGACCGACCCTGTCGTAGCGGAGGGTGTTGAACCTGTCGAACCTGCCCTGCACGTCCTCACCGGACATGGAGGTGGAGACCAGCACCGCTATGCCGGTGGGGTGCTCGAACCTCTTCTCGTGCCTGAAAAGGCAGGTCTCACCGCCTGTCTCGAACACGTAATCCCCACCGCCGATCTTGACAGT
>WFVQ01000184.1 GCA_015491585.1 Deltaproteobacteria bacterium | reverse complement strand
CTGGCAAGGACTGTCCTCTTCCTCTGTCTTGCAGCACCAGAAAAAGGGGCGAGGGAACTGATCGAGGAGCTGCCCAGCGGTCTCGAGGCCGGTCCGGTCCAGTACCGCAGCCCGGCCGACGCAATGCTAGCCCACGTGGACGTGGTGGATCGTTTCAAGGCATGGACCGCTGGAGCGGGCCCCTACCCGCCGTTTCCGGTGATTTTACCAGAGGGCCCTCAGATGGACCCAATGGAAGCGGCCTTCCTGTGGGCCAAACAGGAGATCCTCTCCAGGGAACTGGAGGTCATCAACTCGCTGCTCTGTGGGCCCAGGGGGTGCGTCCTCTGCTGCACCGGCCCTGATGAGGACGCGCGCCATCTCTTCTTCGAGATCCCTCTATACCAGAAGGAACTTCCCCTATTCCAGGGCCTGGAACACCACGACTCCAGCAAATCCCGCTCCAAGACCCCTTACGACGAAGAGGAATTGCTGATCTCCTCCGACCCCTTCTATAAAAGGGCTCCGCTGCTGATCAGGTGGCGCACCGGATGGAGCCTCGTCCTGGGAAAGGGCCAGGCGTGTCCCAACTTGGTTGAAGGTAGGTGCGTGGTCTATTCGGGACGCCCAGAGGTCTGCCGAAAGCCGCAGATATTTCCTTACATAGCCGAGAAAAAAGGGGATAAAGGCGAAGCAGCCACGGCGTCCAATACCATATTGGCCGTTCTCGACTGCCCATACGTGCAGGAGCTAAAGAGCGATATAGAAGCGTACGCCAGGATGTGCGAGGCGGACCTGATATTCAAGACTAACAAGGCGTAACGCGCGCTGCAGTGCCTTCAGCACATGGACAGGTACTTCCTGGCCCTGGGCGAATCAGGGAAGCGCCTGAAACAGTCGGCGGCCTCCCCTCCCCTTCCCGACGCCAGCAGGCTTAGACCGAGACAGATCCACAGCTCCTCGGACCCAGGGAACCGCTCTACACCCTCCTGGAGCACTGGCACAGATTCCTGGAACTCCTCCCTCTTCTGCATTATCACCCCAAGACCGAAATAGGCGTCGTGCGCTGGCGCGTACTCCAGGGCCCTCCGGAAGAGCCTTTCCGCAGTGCCCAGGGGATCCACCACCTCCCTGCGCCTGGCATAGTCGCCGTAGAGAAAGGTCATCCCCAGCCTTGCAAGAAAGTCGGCGTGATATGGACGCAGCTCCTCCCTCTCGTTCAGCTCCAGATCCAGGGCATAGCGGTGGACATTGGAGTAAAATTCGCCTCTTAAACGCCTTCCCCACGAGAGCACCCTCTCCTGCTCCAGAGACTGATCAAACTGGAAGTACATGATGTCTTCCACTGGATTGAGCCAGATGTCGTCGCTGAACTTGAGCTTCTTTTTCAGATCATCGTAGAGCTTAGTGCCTGGATAGACGTCCAAAATGTATGAGACCATAGCCAGCGGCCTGATCTTGTGAATTAGTTTCACGCTCTCGCGGACCGTCTTAGAAGTCTCACCAGGAGAGCCGTAAATGAAATACGCCCTGGGTAGTATGCCCATACTCCTGGTAAGCTCGAAGGCCCGCTCGATCTCATGGGCCGTGATCTTCTTGTTGAAGAACCGCCGCATCTTCTCGGAACCGCTCTCCACACCGTAGCTGATCTGCACACACCCGGCCAAGCGCATCCAGTAGAGAATCTCCTCGTCCACGCAGTTGACCCGTGAGATGGCCTGCCACCTGATATCGAGACCGTGGTCGATGATCCCCTTGCAGATCTCGATCACACGCTTCTTATCAAGAGTGAAGGTGTCGTCCGAAACATAGAAGAAGCTGACACCCTTGGCTGCCAAGGCAGCGAGCTGGCCGACGAAATAGCGGGCCGAGTGGAAACGGACCTTTCTCTTCCAAAACTTGGGGGAGCCGCAAAAGGTGCAGGCCCAGGGGCATCCCCTGGACGATATCACATGCTGAAACGTGAAATAGCGGGCCGGATCTGGCAGCGAATCCAGATCGGCTATGAACGCCTGCTCTCCAGTGCGCTGCGGTGACCCAGCGACCTTGAGCGCGAGGCCCGGAATGGCGAGTAAGGCGTCTTCTCCCTTCCCATCGGATATGGCCTCCACCACCTCAAGAAATGTGATCTCACCTTCTCCTATGACGACGAAATCGAGGAAGGGATAGCGCTCCAACAGGTGGCGCCACAGAAAGGTAGCGCCCACTCCCCCAGCCACCACCCTGACACCAGGCAACACCTCCTTGGCTATACGTGCGACCTCCATCCCGCCGAGCCTGTTGGCGTTGAAGATGGAAATGCCGACGATATCCGGCGACTCCTTGCGCAGATATGCCGCGATCTCCTCCTCACCTACATCGCCCTTGTACCAGTTGACGATCTCGACATGGTGCCCTTCCTCCCGCAAAAGGGCTCCAAGATAGTAGAGCCCTATGGGAATAGGCTTGACATCATCGTCCTCTCCCCGTTCGTCGATGAAGAATGGATAAATGAGCAGGATCCTCATCCTCGCACCTTTGACGCCTCTTCCAACCGCCTGCTGCGCCTTGCCCTTGCCTCTTCGTAGCGGCGCTTCTCCTCAGATGTGACCGGATGCAACGGCGGGACAGGAGCCGGTTTCCCTTGAGGGTCCAGGGCGACGAAAGTGAGATAGGCCGATGCCGTATGCCTAAAATTTCCTGTCATTAAATTCTCTGCCTCCACCCTGACACCTATCTCCATAGAGGTCCGGCCCGCGAAGTTTACCGATGCCTTCAAAAGGAGAAGCTCTCCGACATAGACCGGATGCAGGAACTTGAAACTGTCAATGGCAAGGGTGACGCAGTTCAGCCTCGAATGGCGGACCGCAGCCACATATGCCGCAGTGTCAACCAGTTTCATAATCGTGCCGCCATGAACATTGCCGGAGGGATTGGCATCCTCTGGCAACATGACCTGCGAGAGAATCACCCTGGACTCTTCAGGACTCCTGCCCGGATACCCCATCTTTAACAAACCTCCTCCATGAAGCCTTTAGCCACACGACACATTCCGCACGATAGCCCTAAAAAAACACCCTCTCAAGTGTAAGACTGACCTTCCCCCGGTTTAGTGGACACCGGACTAGGCTGCAAGCCTAAAATAGGCTGCCTCGTATTCAGCCAGGCTTTTGTAGCCCGCATTTAGTGCAGACGGCGCCGGTTATAGAACCGCTCGATGTACTCAAAAATACTCTGGCGAGCGTGAAAGCGGGTAGGATATCTCTAGTAAAATACCAGTTCCTGCTTCAGGCTGCCAAAGAAACTTTCAACTGGAACGTTGTCCCAGCAATCCCCCTTGCGGCTGATGCTGCAACACATACCGTGTGTTGGCCAGTAATGACTGGAAGTCTGTGCTGGCATACTGTTAGCCGCGATCAAAATGAAATATGAATCCTGATGATGGCTGTCGCCTTTGCACCGACATCGTCAGCGCATTCATAACCAGTTGTCGGATCATGCGCTTGTCCATGACCCAACCGACAACCGACCTGAAAAACAGGTCGATGACCACCTCCAGGTAAAGCCAGCCTTCGGTGGTCCAGATATAGGTGTCAAGACCCGCCAAGTCATATACTTTTCTCTTCTTAAAACGAGTCTACAAGCTCACGGGTCTTGACAACTAGAGCAAAGTGCAGCGTTCGCCTTGATCTTGGTCCCATCGAGAAATATCTTGCCCACCCGCACAACACCTACCTCGTGACACAAGGAAAGAAGCTGCACGAACAACTCGTTGATCGCACCCTCATGTCGACTACGAAATCGCGCAAACGCGCAGTGGTCAGGCATGATATTACACGTCAGCCAACGATAGGGAATTTGCTCTTGGCAGGCCTTGGCAATCTTACGAAAAGAATAGGTGCCAGTGCACCAGGCGTACAGCAGGGTATGCAAGCATCATCTGCGGGTCATAGGGTGGCGCCTCCTCGGTGGCGTAAGAATCATAAAATACGCTCAGATCAAAAGACTCAACGATGTCCCAAAGAAAACGGGCAAGATGCTCTTCGGGCACCCACTGGTCCACCGACAGCGGCATAAGGTGCAGTTGGGCTCGGTTGGATTTCTTAAATGTTTCTTTATGTAGAATCCTGCCTGAACAGAAACGGCTCCATGCTAAAACATTACATAATTATAATAATTACAAAATCGTTGCGCTGATTTTACAACCTGAATACAGCCGGGGCAACCTTGCTCTTGAACTCTGCAGTGTACTTCTTCCTCGCCATTGCTGTCCTCCTTCGCTCTGATCTCCTTCTATCCCAACCAGCAAAAACGAACAATAGGGGATGTCAAATAGAGGATAGCACCTCAGATTAGTTGCTCGTAACATGAGGGTTGCATGCCTGGGAACACCTGGATTAAAATAACTGTGTCGTAAAGATACAAAGGGCCTCCCTCCAGCACCCTAAGGGCGTTGGACGGGAGGTTTTGTATGTGGTGATGGATACCACATTGATTTGTCTGCCGGCTCTTTGCCCCGACGCCTCCTGATTTATTTTTTTGTAGTTTGTGATACTATCCCGATGAAAGATCATGGCTCATAAGACTCAAAACGGCGTCCAGAGGCAGATGCCACATGAAAAGGAATCCAACGGCGCCCAGGCCGCCTCTCCAGAGAGGATGGCCAAGCAGACCCGGCGTCTCTCCAACATAGAGAGGCTGAAGACCTTCCTGGACCTGTTCAAGAAAGACGACAAGGTCCTTATCAATATAGTTGCGGACCCAGACTCCATGGCCAGTGCCCTGGCACTGAAACGACTCCTTAGCAGGCGTGTCGAGTCCACTACTATAGCCCATCCCAACAAAATCAAGCGTGTCAACAACCTGGCCATGCAGGAATTGCTAAAGATCCCGCTGGTCCCCTTGCGACAGGTGAAAAAAGAGGAGTTTACCAAGTTTGTACTCATCGATTCACAGCCTTTTCATTCCCCTCCCCTCGCTTCCTTCGAGTACGACGCCGTAATCGACCACCACCCCATAACCGACGGCTGGAGCGCCAGGTTTGTTGATATCCGCCCCGATTATGGGGCCACTGCCTCCATGTTGGCGGAGTATCTCAAGGCAGCCAAGATAAATCCATCCGTCCTGCTGGCCACCGCCCTTTTCTACGGGATCAAGGTGGATACCCAGAACTTCACCAAAAAGGCCACATATGCAGACGTGCTCTGTTTCCAGGCGCTGTTCAAACGGATAAACCACTACCGTCTTAGCAAGATCGAGACAGCGGACTTCACCAGATACGAACTAAAGCATTTCAAGAATGCCCTTGCCAACTTCATTTTCAGGAAAAAGAAGATCTTCGTTCATCTGGGCCGGCTCACCAATCCCGACATCCTCGTAATAGTGGCGGACTTCTTCACCCACGTTCACGAGGTGGGATGGGTGATAGTGTCCGGCCAGTGCTCTGAAAAACTGATCATCATATTCCGCTGCGACGGCTATAAGAAGGACGCGGGCAAGCTGGCGCAGAAGGTGTTCGGCGACATGGGCTCGGCCGGCGGTCACAGACAGAGCGCCAGGGCAGAGATCCCGGTCAAAAACATAGCCGAATACGATCCAGAGACCTTCTCCACTCAGGACCTGGAGAGGCTCTTCAAAAAACACCTCAAAGAGTAAGGAGCGGTCCAGATGCCCATCTATGAGTATCTCTGCAGTTCATGCGGTCGGGTGTCGTCCCACCTGGTGCTGCCCAATGAAGATTTCTCCCCTTTCTGCTCTGTGTGCGGTGGTAAAGATGTCAAGAAGATTATAAGCCGGGCCAATGTCCGGCTCTCAGAAGAGACCAGGATGGAGCGGATACTCGACCCGCTGTTGCGGGGAGAAGTGGATGAGACCGATCCAAACTCCCTGAAAAAGTGGATGCACAAGGCTGGAAGCCTTGCAGGAGATGAAGTTGAAGGAGACTTCGCGCAGATGGTAGACGAGGCCGTTGAAGAAGCAGCCAGCACTGCTGGCAGCGGTGAATGCGAGGCGTAGATGGGTGGAATCGCAGCTTTCCTCCTGGCCGGCGGCAGGGTGGATGAACTCGGGGTACTGACCCAACTCCGGCCAAAGTGCACCGTACCATTCGGCGGGCTGTACAGGATCATTGATTTTCCTCTTAGCAACCTCATGCACGCCGGGATAAGCAGGGTTGGGATACTGAGCCAGTTCCGTCCGTCGTCACTCATAGAACACATAGGCAACGGAGAGTCGTGGGACATGTACGGAAGACACCGCGGTATCACCCTGCTGCCGCCGTTTCAAGGAATTCACGCCTCGGACTGGTACAAGGGTACTGCGGATGCAGTCTATCAGAACCGCGACTTCCTTCTATCCATCAGGCCAGACCTTACACTCATAGTCTCTGGCGATCACGTCTACCGTATGGACTATGGTGAGATGATTGCCTTTCACCAGGAAAAGGGCGCAGACGTAACCATAGCGTTTGTAAAGGTGCCCCTTGAGGGAGCCCAGAGGTTCGGTTTGGCCACAATGGATGAGCTGGATCCAAGGGGCGGCCTCATCACCGAGTATCATGAGAAACCGCCTCGGCCGATATCGCAATGGGCCTCTATGACCGTCTATCTATTCAATACAGCCATACTGTTGGACGCCCTGGAGGCCAACGTCGCCGCACCCTCCCACGAATTCGGAAGGGACATCCTCCCTTCCCTGGTGGGCAAGGCCAGGGTATACGGTTTCAAATTCAGGGGCTATTGGGCGTATGCCAGGACCCTCGCCGAATACTACCGCGCCAATATGGACCTGCTCTCCCTGGATTCCTCCCTCGAGCTTGACAAGTGGGAAATCAGGACCAACCTCAGGCACGAACTGATAGAAGAGCGCGGCCCGGCCTACATAAGCAGCGACGCTGTCATCGAAAACTGTTTGGTCTACAGCGGGGTCGTGGTCGAAGGGACGGTCAGGAACTCCATTCTGTTCCCAGGCGTTAATATCGAAAAGAACGCCATAGTGGAAAACTCGATACTCTTCTACGATTGCCAGGTTGGACGCGACGCAGTGGTGAAACACGCCATATGCGACATAGGCGCCACCATAGGGAGACGCTGCACGGTAGGCGGGTCCGGCAGGATCACCACCATAGGCTCCCAAGCCCAGATACCCATAGGCGCCACGCTCCAGGAAGGGAGCAGTGTGGCGCCCTCACCAGAGGCGAGCAGGTTTTGACAACAGCCCCTCCAGTATCATCATGGTCTTCTTCTCCACGCGCATCTCTCTCAGCTCGTCCAGGGAGAAGAATCCCGCATCCCGAGCATCGTCGCCTGCACGCACCTCTCCGCTCACATACCTGGCTGCTACGTAGATGATGACGTAATGGAACCTTATCCTGCCACCATCGCGATAAATGGCATCCTCGCAGGTCACTGGGCCCAGCGCTTCCACCACCAGGGAGGTCTCTTCCCTGACCTCCCTCACGGCCGCTTCCGCAACCTCCTCTCCCAGTTCTATGCTACCTCCAGGAAGCGACCAGGTATTTTCAGCAGGAGGATTCCCTCGAAGCACCATGAGGACCTTCCCTTTCCGCACCACTACGACGGCGACCGCTGGCCTGGGAGAACCTGGAAACTCGTTCACGCTCATGACTCCTCCTGGCATCATCCGTCCATCTTGCCGGAAACATGCAATCAAAACGCTCCTATTTGACGAATATATATATAGACGCCATGAAATATATCCCATAGAATCGGAAAAATCCCGCCGGGCCTTTTGTGAAGAGGAGAAGTGCTCATGGATTATTGCGAAAAGGTCAGGAGCAAGTTGTTTCAACTGTTCACTCCTATTTTCAACCTAAGCCTCTTCGTAAAGATGGGCATCGTTATCTTCGCGTGCATATGCGTCAACTCCATGATCTCCTTCTATCTCTACTCCCAGCTCAAAAATATATACGAGCGAAGCGACATAGAACCCTACGACCGCTATGAAACCCTCGCCCAGATAGCCCTGCGGGAAATAGCCGTGATAATAGCGGTGGAAGAGAAAGATACGAAAAAGACCAGCGAGGCGGCTGCGAGACTCAACAATCTCCTCATTGCCGCGGTAAAGGGCGGAAGCTTCGCGGACATAAGCGACGGAATATTGATTCAGCAGGTCAATTTCAGGAAAAACCACCCGGATCTCCCGAGCGTAATACTCGAAGATTCAATGAAGACCGCTGCCAAAATGGTGGAGCAGGAGGGCAACCATACCGCCATGATGGAGGCGGCGCGCCATCTCAAGGCGAACATGACACAACTTCTCAAATGGTCCCACGGAAAGCAGGATCAGTACCGCAACCTCCTCCTCGACAGCATCTCCAATCTCTCCTCCCATATCTGGTGGATCATAGCCATTTTGGCCGCCTTTCTCATATGGGGCGCTCTGGCATTCCTATTCATGGTTATACGTCCAATAAACGCGGTGACCGAGAAGATTAAACAGCTATCCTCGGGCAAGGGGGCTATGTACGAGGATAACGAGGAGTGCCTGGAAGACTACTACGCCGACGATGAAATCGGCAAACTGGTCCACTCTGTCAACGAAATGGTGATCTATTACAGAAACCTGGCCACGTTCAAACACCTCATAGAGGAAGACGAGACCATGGAGGAGGTATATGAGAGGCTGGCCAGGATATTCAGAGACGACATCAAGCTCCCGGCCTTTCTCATATACCAAGTCTCGAACTCCCAGAACAGCATGACCATCATGTACAAACACCCCCAAGACCTGGAGGTCAATCCAGAGAAGCTCATAGACGTATCCAGGTGCAGAGCCAAGCGGACCGGACACATAGTGACCTCGATGGGGCTTCCTGGGAGCTGCCGTATCTTCCTGTGGGAGGGAGAGGCTCACCACTACTGCATTCCCATGATAAGCGCTGGCAAGTGCGTGGGAGTGGTTCAGTTCCTCCTGCCCTTCGAATCCAGCACCCGCAAGGTGAAGGGGATACGCCAGAAACTCGATCTCGCCGAACGCTACATAAACGAGGCAATACCTGTACTCGAGGCCAAGAGATACGCGCAAAGCCTCAGGGAACAGACCTACAAGGATCCTCTTACCGGCCTGTTCAACAGGCGTTTTGTGGACAGCATCCTCGAAAACCTGGTGGCCGGCATCTCCAGGCGCAACACCGTCCTGGGTATACTCATGGCTGACCTCGATTTCTTCAAATCCGTCAACGACAAGTATGGACATGATACCGGCGACATTGTACTCAAGGAGGTGGCCGAAATCATAAAGAGCAACATCAGGAAGGCGGATCTCGCCATCCGTTTCGGCGGCGAAGAGTTCCTGATGCTTCTGGTGGACATCAAAGAGGGGGAGGCAGAGATGATCGCGGAGAAACTCCGCGCCACGGTGGAACAACACAAGATCGTCACACCAAAAGGGCAGATCCAGAAGACGATCTCCATAGGCGTGAGCGAGTATCCCGTGGATGCCCAGGGGATCTGGGAGGCGATAAAATATGCCGACGTAGCCCTGTACAAGGCCAAGGAGATGGGAAGGAACCGGGTGGTCAGGTTCAGGCAGGAGATGTGGCAGGATGCCGACTATTGAGGCGCAGATATGATAAGAGAAAAGAGGCTCAGAGTGGCCCTGATCTGTGGAGGAAACTCTGCGGAGAGGGAGGTGTCCCTGGCCGGGGCGAGGGAGATAGAAAAGGCCCTGGACCCGGCGAAATACAGTGTAGTCAGGTTCGATCCCGCATCAGACCTGGAGACCCTGATAAAACACTCCCACGAGATCGACGTGGCGTTCGTGCTCCTGCACGGCCCTTACGGGGAGGACGGCACCATACAGGGGATGCTCGAGCTGCTGAACATCCCCTACCAGGGCTCTGGAGTCCTGGGCAGCGCCATGGCCATGAACAAGCATATGGCCAAGACCCAGTACATGCAGGCGGGGATCCCCACTCCAGACTGGGTGATGATAAAAAAGGATCAGAACTTCAGTCCTTCTGAGATATCCAAGCGGCTGGGGCTGCCAATGATGGTCAAGCCCTGCATCCAGGGGTCGAGCGTCGGCATGTCAATCGTCCGCAGGGAACGGGATCTGAGGAAAGCGATTGAACAGGCCCTGGAGTTCGACCACAGGATCATAGTAGAACAATTTATCCAGGGACGCGAGCTCACAGGAGGGGTGCTGGGGCTCGATCCTCCCCGCGCCCTGCCCCTCGTCGAGGTGATCCCAGGGGAAGGCCACGAGTTTTTCGACTACGAGGCCAAATACACCCCTGGCGCCACCCGAGAGCTGTGCCCTGCACCAGTGGAGGAGCCTGTCACCAGAAAGGCCCAGGAGCTTGCGCTGGCCGCCCACGAGGCTCTCAGGCTCACCGCGTACAGCCGCACGGACATGATCCTCGACGAATCGGGAAGCCTGTGGGTGATAGAGACCAACACCATCCCGGGCATGACCCCAACCAGCCTGTTTCCGCAGGCAGCAAAGGCCGCCGGAATAGAATTTCCTCGTCTCCTGGAGATGTTGTTAGAGATGGCCGTGAAGGCCCACCGTCAATGTCTATGAAGGGGTCAGGTAACCACTGACGGCCCTTCCCTTCCTGTCAGCTCGTGGAGCCTGGACAGGCCGATTGCCGCCTCTATCAGTGGAGCCAGCACCTCCTGGGGGTCATGGGAATGCAAGGCGGGATCCGGCACCATCTTTTCTATATATATGCGCATGGTTGCACCCACCGTCCCTGTCCCAGAGAGCCTGAAAACGATCCGCGCGTCCTCTCCGAACATCAGCCTGATCCCCTGGC
>WFVQ01000183.1 GCA_015491585.1 Deltaproteobacteria bacterium | reverse complement strand
GCGGATCCATGGGGCCTGCTGCCAGGCATCAGGCATGCGGGAGCCATATTCCTGGGGCCTTACTCTCCGGAGCCGGTGGGAGACTACATCGCAGGGCCGAACCACGTCCTGCCCACTATGGGTACGGCGAGGTTCTCGTCCGCCCTTGGAGTAGAGACCTTTCTGAAACGCTCCAGTATCATATCCTGCACAAAGGCCGCCTTCGAGTTCTACAGGGATAAAGTGGTAGCCTTGGCAGAGAAAGAGGGGCTTACTGCCCATGCCAACTCGGTGAGAGTGCGGTAGTGTAAAATTCATTGAGATGACCTTCCCTCGTGGAGTTGATTTGTTTGGGTGGGCACTATCCCTTGCGTAGGATATGTTCATCATGCCGAGGAGAAGGTTGCCTTATCCACCTGAATTTAGACAGCAGATGATAGAGCTGGTTCGAGCTGGCCCAGGAGTTCGAGCCGTCGGCGCAGACCATCAGAAGGTGGATACCCCAGGCTTACAGGGATGAAGGATGCCGCCTGGACGGACTGACCAGCGCCGAGCGAGAGGAGCTTCGGCGACTGCGCCGAGAAAATCGCCGTATTCGCCTTGAGTGCGATAGCTTGGCAAAAGCAGCGGCCTGCTTCGCTGGTGAGACCGATTCAGGTCCCACCAAAGTCTTCGAAGTGGTGAAGGCGAATCAAGCTGTGTCCTGGTGTCTCCACCAGCGGGTTCTATGGATGGCTTAACGCGGAGCGTGTCCCTATCTGGGATCCGTTGGCCACTGCTACGGCTTTTTTGCCACACTCGAGGGCGAGCTCCTGGAAAGGCGCAGATTCCGCACTCAGGCCGAGGCCCGTATAGCCGTGTTCTAATTCATCGAAGGATGATACAATCCTCATAGGCATAATTCAGGCCTGGGATAACTCTCACCAATAAACTTTGAAAAAAGAGATGTTCAAGTAGCTTGAGACGAAAGCCATAAAAAGTCCATTAAAACGGGGCAACTCCATCTGGAGACATGGCTATAAAACAGACAAGGGAAGCTATTTGCAAGGTGGCGTCTGGCATGAGGCATATATATGTGGAGCCCGGGAACTTGGCGGCATTGAAAGACCGTGGTGTTCTGGAGAGCTTTCTGGGTTCGTGCGTAGGGGTGGCCCTTTACGATGCCAAAGCAGAGGTGGCTGGCATGATCCACGTACTCCTGCCAGAGGGGAGCGAGAGGGCAGAGCGGGCCAATCCCGCCACTTATGCAAGCTCAGGTATTCCGCTCCTGGCACGGAAAATGGAGGAGATGGGGGCGCGCCCAGAGAGGTTAGTAGCACACTTGGCAGGGGGCGCGGCAATTTTAGGCAGGGTGCCCGGTGTGGACCTGAACATCGGCCGCAGGAATGTCATGGTGGCGAGGCAGGTGCTGGAGTTTGAGGGGATTCCTGTGGTTACAGAAAGCATAGGGGGTTCTTTCGGTCGAGGCATAAGGATCCAGGTTCCAGGGGGAAAGGTGGATGTCCGGATGTCGCTCGCCTGTGGAGAGAGCGAGGGAGCGGGAGGCGGCGTACTGGTCCGTGATCTGCGTCACCTTATCGAGGAGGCAGCCGAGGGGCTGCAGCCTGATTCCAAGATAGCGATAATGGCCTTGCAGCTTGTGGGGTGCGAAAAGGTGGATTTCAAGGAGCTGGAGGCATTGATACTGAAGGACCAGATCCTTGCAGCTAGTATATTAAAAATAGCCAACTCGGCCAGATACGGCCTTCCCAGGCGGATTTCCAGGATCAGCCAAGCCATCTCACTCCTGGGGTTGAATACCTTCAAGAAGATAGTCATGCAGGCGTGCGTAAAGGATCTATTTTCTGCTCCGCTGGGAGGCTATGGAATGGAAGAGGGGGATTTTTTCCGCCATGCAGTGGCCTGCGCCGAGATCGCGGGCCGCATAGGGAGCATGGTGGAGGGGTTGGAGGATGAGGAGGCCTATCTGGGAGGGCTCCTGCATGACATCGGCAAGATCGCCCTGGAGAGGAGCCTGCCGGAATTTTTCTCCATAGTGAGGCGGCGGGTCATCCAGAACCGGGAGCCGTTTGTTGGCGCAGAGAAGAAGGTGTTCGGTCAGGACCATGCGGAGGTTGGGGGCATGGTGGCCTTCCGCTGGAACCTGCCGGAAGTCCTCGAAGAGGCGGTGGCCTTTCACCACGATCCATCCCTTGCCTCCACTGGAAAGAAGCTGGTTTCGGCAGTGCACGTGGCCAATTTCGTGTGCAACATGGTGGGTATAGGCCTCTGTTGTGACACAATGGCCAACCGCGTCAGCGGTGACGCCATAGAGGCGTTGCAGTTGTCCACTGCCCAGGTTATGGAGCTGATAGGGTATGTACCCCGGGTTTTGTACAAACACGGAAACTGATGCCGAGAGGAAGGCCCTCTGTCAGATCGTCCAGCGCCTTGAGGATTGGTCTGGGTGCCCGTTTTCACATTACAAGGA
>WFVQ01000182.1 GCA_015491585.1 Deltaproteobacteria bacterium | reverse complement strand
CTTGTGGAGAGATATACGGTCTCGGTCCATTTCGATTCCAGGCTTTGGCGCGAGGACATCGAGGGCAGCAAGGCCCATGCATCCATGCTGGCGAGGCAGGGAATCATCTCGAAGGAAGACAGGGATGCAATCATTAAGGGCCTGGACGAGATAGCCACAGAGATAGAAGAGGGGCGGTTCGAGTGGCGTCCTGAACTCGAAGACGTCCACATGAATATAGAGCAGGCCCTGACAGAGAGAATAGGAGAGGCCGGCAAGAGGCTCCATACGGCCAGGAGTAGGAACGATCAAGTGGCCACCGACACCCGCCTCTATCTGAGAAGGGAGTTGGAGCGCCTGGACTCCCTGCTTTCAGGGCTCCAGGGAGCCTTCCTCTACCAGGCAGAAGAATACGGCGAAATCATCATGCCGGGCTACACACACCTCCAACGGGCCCAGCCTGTGTTGTGGGGCCACCACATGCTGGCCTATTTCGAGATGTTCAAAAGAGACCGCCAGCGGTTATGGGACTGCAAGAAGAGGATGAACGTCTCGCCCTTGGGAAGTGCTGCCCTGGCAGGCACCGGTTTTCCCATAGACAGGGAGTACACGGCCAGGGCCTTGGGTTTCGACGGCATAACAGTGAATAGCATGGACGCAGTAGCCGACCGGGACTACATCATGGAGTTCTCATCGGTGGCGGCGATCATAATGGTCCATCTCAGCAGGCTGGCAGAGGAGGTGATCCTCTGGTCCACCACGGAGTTCGACTTCGTCTCGCTGCCCGACCGGTTTTGCACCGGGTCCAGCATAATGCCACAGAAGAAGAACCCCGATGTCATGGAGCTCATGAGGGGAAAGACTTCCAGGGTCATCGGTGGTATGGTGGCCCTCCTTACCCTGGTGAAGGGGCTACCCCTGGCCTACAACAGGGATCTCCAGGAGGACAAGGAGGCCCTGTTCGATATTGTGGACACCGTCGCCTCGTCGGTGGAGATAGCGGCTGCAATCGTAAAGGGGATGGTACCGAAGAGGGACCGTATCCAAGACAGCCTGAGGGGCGGTTTTCTAACCGCCACGGACCTTGCGGATTACTTGGTGCGGAAGGGGCTTCCCTTCAGGGAGGCCCATTCTGTGGTTGGAAAGGCTGTGACCGAAGCGGGCAGGCAGGGAAAGGAGTTGTATGAAATGGAGCTGGAAGAGCTCAGAAGGTTCTCTCCCTTGATCGAGGCGGACGTCTTCGATGTCCTCTCCCATGAGGGGTCCGTGGCCTCCCGACGGGTTCCTGGTGGAACCGGTTTCGAGCCTTTCGAGATGGCGCTGAAGTCATGCAGAAACTGGCTGGACAGGGGAGGTGAGGAACCGTGAACAGAGAAGTCGCCGTTTTCCTGACCATTCTGGCCCTCATGCTCCCCTCGTGCGGGCGTAAAGCACCACCGGTTCCTCCCGGGACCTTGAAACCCAGGCCGGTCGAGAAGATTTCGTACGAGATCACGACCACGGGTATCAAACTCATGTGGAAGGTTCCACTGAGGCACACGGACGGCAGCCCCATAGCCCGGATAAAAGGATTTGAGCTGTCTAAGGCTGAACTCCCACCAGAGGAGAGCTGCGGTGAGTGTCCCATCTCCTTTGGCGACCCTGTATTTATCCCGTACCGCGGCAAACCGGAGAGAGACAGGACCGTCATCTACGAGGACAGGACCGTCTCCACGGAAGCGAAGTATGTCTATGCGGTACGCATAGTGAAAGGCATCCTCAACAAGAGCGCCCTCTCGAAAAGGCTGGAGGTGGCCTGGCATGTTCCCCCTGGCATTCCCACGGGACTCAAGGCGACGAGGGACGGCGCGCAGGTGATCCTCGAGTGGGAGGGGCCGGACTCGTATTTAGACGGAACCCCTCTGGACCGCGATCTCGAATTTTCCATCTATCGCAAGCCACTTGGTTCCGAGGCTTGGGAGAGGATAGGAAAGGTAAAGGGGGTCCATGCCTACCGCGATACTGGGATAGAAAAAGGGGTGGTTTACGAGTACAGGGTCTCGGCTTCGGTATATCATCTTGGAGAGAGGATAGAGGGAGAGCCGAGCGCCACGGCAGAGGCCCAGGCCATCGACATCAGGCCCCCCTCTGCGCCCAAGGGGCTCGTGGCCACGGTGACCCGCAAAGGCGTGGAGCTTAGATGGAAGGCCAACGACGAAGCGGATTTGAGGGGCTACATGATCTACAGGAGCGACGAGGCCGGCTTAGTGGTGAGACTGAATCATGTGCCTGTCATGGAACCCCTGTTCATGGACAGGACAGTGTTGCCTCCGGGCAGATACCGCTACTGGGTCACTGCGGTGGACATGGCTGTGCCCTACAACGAAAGCAGCCGCTCTGCTCCTGCCGAGATCAGGATTGAGAGGTACGGACGGTAGCTGTTGTCAGTGTAACCCTTTCGTGTTATCGGGTGACGTAAACAGCGTCAACCGGCGCTGAAAGGCCGATGAGGAGGTTTGATGGAGCCATTCCACTATCACGGCGGGCGCCTTTTTTGCGAAGATGTCGCCATTGAAGAGATAGTCGCCGCGGCCGGCACTCCGCTCTATGTCTACAGTTCATTGGCGCTTCGCCGCTGTCTCGAAGGTTACCAACAGGCGTTTTCCCCGAGAAGCCACATAGTCTGCTATGCCGTGAAGTCCAACAGCAACCTCGCCGTTCTCTCCATGCTGGCGAAGCTCGGCGCAGGAGCCGACATAGTCTCTGGGGGCGAGCTCTTCCGGGCCCTGAAGGCCGGGATTCCCCCTGAAAAGATCGTCTATTCCGGTGTAGGCAAGACCGAGCGCGAGATGGAAGAGGCCATTGATGCCGGAATACTCATGTTCAACGTGGAATCGGTGGAGGAGCTCCATGTGCTGGACGCTGTGGCATCCAGGCTGGGCAGGAAGGCGCGGGTATCCATCAGGGTGAACCCAGATGTGGATCCCAAGACCCACCCATACATCTCCACCGGCATGAAAAACAACAAGTTCGGCATCGCCCACCACCTGGCGGTTGAGGTCTATAGGCTCGCCTCAGAAAAGGAATGGCTTGAGGTAGTGGGGATAGACTGCCATATCGGATCCCAGCTCACCGATGTCTCCCCGTTTGTGGAGGCGGCCAGGCGGCTGCGCGAGCTGATCGGGGAAATCGAGGCCGCAGGCATCGTCCTGAAATACATCGACATAGGGGGTGGCCTCGGCATACGC
>WFVQ01000181.1 GCA_015491585.1 Deltaproteobacteria bacterium | reverse complement strand
GTGCGGAGATTCATCTCTCTGTATGGGGCCGGATAGGCGCTTACACACTTCAAAAGGGCGACTCCACCTGCTCCGCCGCTCCAAAGAACAGAAACCGCCTCGGCTATCTCTTCAAGAGTAGCCATACCAGTGGACAAAATCACTGGTTTGCCGGTGGCGGCAACCCGTCGCAACAGCCCCACATCCACCAGTTCAAAAGAGGCTATCTTATAAAGAAGGACATCCATCTCTTCCAGAAATTCAACTGCTGAGGCGTCGAACGGAGTAGAGAAAAACACCAATCCAAGAGACTCGGCCACCTCTTTGAGCCTAGGCTGCCAGTCCCAAGGCATATATGCCTCGCGGTATAGATCGTATAGATTCCTGCCGCTCCATGCGGTGCCCTCTATGATGAAATGTGGCAGCGACGAATCTATGGTCAAAGTATCTGGTGTGTAGGTCTGAACCTTCACCGCATCGGCTCCCATCTCCGCGGCGGCATGGACCAGTTCTTCCGCCACGGAAATATCTTGCCGGTGATTTGCAGAAAGCTCTGCCACTATGAAGGTCCTCTCTCCGACTGCGATACGATGTACACCCAGCTCTATACAGTCGCCTTTTCGTCTCATATCAACATCATCCTTATACTTCGTAATCCATCACGACCACCCCGTCCCCCTGCCGACTCTGTTCCCTGCCTGTCTCACGATATCCCGCCCTTGTGAAGGCCCGGATGGACCTGCTGTTTTCTGCCTTTATAAAGGCAACTGGACGTACATCACCGGTAGTCTCCTTAAGAAAGCGCCGGGTCCCACGCGAAATTAGACTTGCTCCAAGCCCAAGCCCCCTGAAGTCCTCAGATATAGAACAGGATACCACTGCGGCACCCTCTTTCTCCTCGAATCTTATCTGTCCCCAAGGCTTACCGGCAACGTCCAAGGCGATGTATATGACACTGTCATCTTTTTCCATAAGGTGCTCGAACCAACGGCAATGCTCATCCCATGAGATCTGCCTCTGGGAAAATGATGCTGACCTGACCGCGGGATCATTGGCCCACTTGAAAAGTAAGGTTCTGTCTTCCCTCCTGGCCTTCCTGATACCTCCACCCAAAGCTCCCATGAACCGGACGACCCTCACAGCCCCCTGACCATCCACCAGCCTACTAAGAGACTCGGCCTGGAACCGCCGCTTCTCCACGTCTATAGCCAACTTCTGGATGGAGTCGGCCATCTCCGTCACTTCAGCATCACTCCTGCCTCCTAGCGATGCCGCCAGACCTCGTGATAGGAGCCAACTAACACCTGGCTCCTGATTGTCCGCCACCGCTACTACCAAAAATGGAACCTGCATATAGGCGAGTTCTTGGCATGTTGCCCCTCCTGCGGTTATTGCCATATCAGCCCATTCCATCAGATCAGAAATACGGTTAGTACCTCGCAAGAAAGAGAATCGGTGGTAAGAATCACGAATGACTGAAGGTGGAATCAGATCCGGCGGGGCAGAAGGACCGAGTAAAACTTTTACATCAAATGAAAGGCCCTGTACCAGCGAGACGGCCTCGACAACCTTGGGGGTCAATCCTGCTGGATCCGAGCCCCCGATGGTTATAAGGAGCCTTTGCGCAACATTGGGCTGCTTCTTTTCAATTCCATTGCGCGCCCGAAATTCCTCCCGCAAAAGCGCATAAGCTGGTCCTATGAGGTAATGGACGGATGATTCAGGGTATTTCACCTCTGCTGCATAGAAGTTCGCATTCAAAAGAGCCGTTGCAGGATAGGAGGTACGGTTCCCCAGATCATCCACTAACATTAGGCGGAAACCCCTCTCCAGAATTGACCTCAGATATGCCTCGCTAAAATGATATCCATCTGCAACGCACCATATCCTATCGTTCCCGGTATATTCAGACATAATGGAAAGGGCCTGATCTCCTTGGGCAGCCACAACCCTCAGGCCCTCCCCTTTCACTATCTCCTCCAGCATCTTGGATTGAATGGCGCCGATCAGGATGACTTCACCATAGCCCAACCTGAGCCACTGCTGGGCGATAGCGAGTGTGCGCATCACGTGGCCCGTTCCCATTTCACGGGTGGCATCAGCCCTTATCACGAGAGTCACGACGTCACTCCTATCTCCTCAAGTGATTCAGCCGCGGCCCCTATCACCCGATCCACCTCCTGTGCAGACATTTGGGGATATATGGGAAGAGAAACGATGGAGTGATACGCTTTCTCCGCTACCGGACACTGCCCTTTTCGCCCTCCAAACCTTTCCCGGTAGAAAGAGTGGAGGTGAACCGGCTTGTAGTGAACATTGACCCCTATCCCCCGTCTCCGCATGGCCAGAAAGAACTCCAGCCGCTCCTCGGCTCCAATGAGCTTTACAACAAAGAGATGATAGGCATTGACCACATGGGAATAGCTCACCAGAGGAGTTATTCCTTTCATATCACAGAAGGCAGAACGATAACGCGATGCTATCTCATTCCGCCTGACGACCCACTCCTTTAGCCTGGACAACTGGGAGATGCCAAGGGCACACTGGAAATCGGTGATTCTGTAGTTGAATCCCAACTCCACCATATCGTATTCCCATGTATTGCGTCCTGCCCTCTCCCTGAAATCCAGATCTATACCGTGATTTCTCAGCCTCCTTGCCCTTTTGGCCAATCCTGAATCTGCGCAGACCAGCGCGCCTCCCTCCCCTGTAGTTATCATTTTTACTGGATGGAAGCTGAAAACCGTAACATCAGCCAGTGTGCCCACCGGACGACCCTTGTAATAGCCTCCCAGCGAGTGGCAAGCATCTGATACCAGGAAAAGCCCGTGTCTTGAGGCAATATTCTGAAGTGCCTCATAATCGCACGGATGCCCACCGTAATCAACAGCCACTATCCCTTTGGTCCTGGAAGACAACAGACTGCTGACGGAGTCCGGATCGATAAGCAGGGTATCCTCACATATATCGGCGAACACCGGAGTAGCGCCTGTGAAAACTACTGCATTGGCGGTAGCAACGAACGTCATGGCAGGCACTATCACCTCGTCACCTGGTCCCACCCCCAGGGATAGCATGGCGAGGTGGAGCGCCGCTGTCCCGCTGCTGACCGCGATTGCATGCGGTACCCCGCAGAACTCGGCGAGGGCCTCCTCAAAGGCCGCCACTTGGGGTCCGGTGGTCAGCCAGTCGGATTCCAGGACCTCCACCACCGCATCTATGTCACGGCGCTCTATCCACTGACGTCCGTATGGGATGAACTCTCTGGCCCCTTCCACGCACTTCCTCACAATCGGGCAATGATCTCTTTGAGCTGTTCAACGGTCATCCACTGATCGTTTTTGTCACTTGTATAGACGAATCCCTCGGGCAGTTTCTCGGCCTCGTGATAGTTCTCCCTCCTCCACCAGGAAAAGTTGGGCAAAACTACATACATGCCCTTATATGCAACCGTATTCCTGGCCTCGTCTTCTCCGGTCAATGCCTCGTGCAGCTTCTCTCCCGGCCGTATCCCTATGGTCTTTATGCTACATTCCGGGCATATGGCCTTCGCGAGGTCCATGATCCGCATGCTGGGTATCTTCGGTATAAAGATCTCACCGCCCTGCATATATCTAAAGGCCTTCAAAACCAGCTCTACAGCCTGGTCCAGGGTTATCCAAAAGCGCGTCATCCTCGGATCGGTGACAGTGAGAACGCCGGTCTCTCTCTGCTTCAAGAACAGAGGGATTACGCTCCCCCGGCTGGCGATCACGTTCCCGTACCTGACACATGCAAAGCGAGTCCTGCGGCCACCAGCATATGCATTGCCCTGTATGAACAGCTTGTCCGCACACAGCTTGGTTGCACCGTAGAGATTAACAGGATTAACGGCCTTGTCGGTGCTCAGCGCCACCACCTTCTCGACCCCTGCGTCAATGGCCGCGTCAATTACGTTCTGAGCGCCATGTATATTTGTCTTGACTGCCTCGAAGGGATTATATTCACATGCCGGTACTTGCTTCAGTGCGGCGGCATGGACCACATAATCGGCCCCTTCCATCGCCCTCCGGAGCCTGTCGGCGTCCCTGACGTCACCTATGAAGTACCTCAGTCTGTCGTCTCCGAACTCTTGGCGCATCTCGTGCTGTTTGAGTTCGTCCCGACTGTAGATCCTGATCGCCTTCGGTTGAAACCTATCCAGCAGCAGACGGCAGAAATGCTTCCCGAACGATCCTGTGCCTCCAGTCAGCAATATGGTCTTGCCATTCACCAGGGAGCCAGCGTCCTTGCCACCGTTCATCCCGACCTCCTTCTTCAACTGCTCTTTTATCTCCGCCAGACTCATCTGCTTTGATAGTACGAGAACCCTTTCGACAAACTGGGCATCTTTTTCCGTGTAGCGGCGTTGTCCTCCCCTGCTCCGTTCCGGCGCCCAGAACTCGCTGAACACCTGTTCCCAGTATCTTATCTTGCTCGGCCTGACACCCAGGCGTTCACTGAACTCACCTATAGTGAATTTCTTCATGGCCCTTTCCACATATACGGTCTATAAAGGTCATCGGAACAACTTTCCTACAACTTCAAGTTGAACTTTAATTATGCAAGGCCCGGACCAAGGCCCTGGCCTGCCTGTTTACACAGCGATCAAGGTGGGACATTATGGGATAAGGAGGCGTTGAATGGAAAGAAAAGCAATTCCAGCAAAGGAAAAGATAATCTTTGCCCTGGACTTTCCTTCTCCAGGGGAGGCGATGGACTGGGTGGAAAGACTGGATGGTCTCATCTCGTTCTACAAGGTGGGACTACAGCTATTCCTTGCAGGAGGATGGCATATTGTTGATGCCATCCTGGCCAAGGGCAACCGGGTCATGCTGGATCTCAAGTTCTTCGACATACCTGCCACAGTGGCCAAGGCCGTCACAGCGCTCAACGGCAGGGGCATAACTTTTGCCACGGTCCACGGTTACGAGGCCATGCTCCGGGCGGCTGCCGAGGCAGCCGAAGATGTGGGAATCCTGGCAGTGACCGTTCTGACCTCGATGAATCAGAATGATCTCGGCTCCCTGGGTATCGAGGATACAGTGGAAGAGCTGGTATTGAAACGGGCCCGGCAGGCCGTGGAAGCGGGCTGTACAGGAGTGGTGGCCTCTGCCCGGGAGGCAGCTATGCTGCGTCAGGAGCTGGGTAGTGACTTCACCATAGTAACTCCTGGCATACGCCCGGCCTCGGACGAGCGCAACGACCAGAAGCGCATAGCCACACCTGGGGAGGCCGTTCACAATGGCGCCGATTATCTTGTTATCGGGCGGCCTATATCCACCTCGGCCGATCCCCACCAGACTGTCGAGGCTATATGCATGGAGATGGAGGCGGCCATGACGCCACCCTCTTGACTCACACCTGGAGGAGACTATCTTTGAAATGGCTTGGAGATGCTATGAGGTGGGCAGCGGGAGGAAGATACCTTGTCCATCCTCAGTCAGGAAGAGATAGACCGCCTTCTCCAAGGTGAAGCGAACGATGAGGCCGCCACCCCGCCCAAGGAAAGCGGGGCTATTGCGCCCCCGAATAAAGGGATATCTAATGGCGGTAACGGCAAAAATGGGGGTGGTCGGCTATCTGACACCCTCCACAAACCCCACTTCTTTCTGCGCTACGAAATAGTCTCTCCGAGCGGGGAAACCGATATATTGAACCTCTCTGCGGAGAGTGTCGCCCTCCTGAAGAGGCGCGGCTTTTCGGTTCGCCGGCTGAATCCCAAATCGCTCAACTGAACAGGCAAAAGCAAATTATCTTTCTTTTGAAATAATTCGAAAATATTCTTTTCTCCCCTTTTTCCCGCCGGAATACCGGCGTTCATCCGGTTTGACACCACAACTTGCCCTGTGATAGTTTGACTCCATGAATTGGCATAATGTCCCGAGGTAACCGCGATGGCCAGCCCCCTGGAGATAAACAGGCTCGATCAGAGACTCAAAGGCATAATCACCGATGCCTTTCCTCAAGCCCAGATAGAGTATTGCCTCACATGCGGAATGTGCGTAAGCGGTTGCCCGGCCTCCGGCATAGAGGGGCTCGATCCAAGGAAGTTCCTAAGGCTCCTCCTGTTAGGCCAAGACGAGGAGCTCCTGTCGAGCAACTGGATATACGCCTGCACCCTGTGTGCCCGGTGTAGGCACGCCTGTCCAATGGGAATCGACATTGGACGCATGGTGTATGTCCTCAGGGGGCTGCGCCCCAGGGAGGAGCGTCCGCCCAACCTCCAGCGCTCCTGTGATCTCCAGAAGCAGAGCAACAGCACGGGTATCCCAAACGAAGACTTCGTCTGGGTCGTAAACGACGTCCTGGAGGAGGTGAGGGAGAACGAGCCTGAGTGGCGCGATCTCCGCGCTCCCATAGACAAGGCCGGCGCCGAATACTACCTCAACCAGAACGCCAAAGAGCCGACGGTGGAACCTGAAGAGATGGTGCCCCTGTGGAAGATCCTCCATGCCGTGGGCATCGACTGGACCTATTCGTCCAAGTGGTGGGACGGCGCCAACTACTGCTTGTTCACCGGTGATCCCGAGGATTGGGAGTTCACGGTCCGGAAGCAGGCCGAGACCGTGGACGCCCTTGGGGTGCGATACTACATCAACACCGAGTGAGGCCACATGTACTACGCGACCCTGGAGGGGTTGCGAAGGTTCAAGATTCCCCACAAGTTCCGCTTCGTCAGCATAATCACCCTGTACGCCCAATGGATCAGGGAGGGGCGGCTGAAGGTCGATCCATCGTGGAACAAGGAGGGCCTCCGGTTCACTGTGCAGGACCCTTGCAAGCTTGTCCGGCAGGGCATCGGCGACGAGGTGGCCGAGGATCTAAGGTTCGTGATAAAGGCGGTAGCGGGTGAAGAGAACTTCGTGGACGTATGGCCAAACCGCTCCAACAACTACTGTTGCGGAGGCGGAGGCGGTGCCCTCCAGTCAGGGTTCGTGGACAACAGGCGAAAGTATGGTGAACTCAAGTTCAAGCAGCTAATGGCGGTAGAGCCCGACGTGGTCATTACACCGTGCCACAACTGCCACACCCAGATCAAGGACCTTTGTGACCATTATGGCGGCAGGTGGCAAACGACCCATCTGTGGAATTGGATAGTCAAGGCGCTGGTAAACAGCTAAAATACACGGGGTTGAGTCCACATTGCTTTGTGAAGAGATAGGGCTTCGTGGATGGAATCAATATATATTGAGACTTCTATCATCAGCTATTTAGTAGCACGCCTTAGCAACAACTTGATTTCGGCTGCGCGGCAAAAAATCACGTTTGATTGGTGGCACACAGAAAGGAGAAAATACAAGGTATATATCTCGGAGTTGGTCATTGCGGAATGTTCGCGAGGAGATAAAAATGCCGCAAAAATACGCTTAAATCTTGCGAGCGATATTGCAATCCTGGAGATTAATGATGCTTGTATCGAGTTGGCTGAGTTGTTTTTTGCCAAGGCAGCACTTCCGGAAAAAGCAAGAGACGATGCATTGCATGTTGCCATAGCTACTCATTATAAAATAGATTTTTTGCTGACCTGGAATTGCCGTCATTTAGCCAATGCGCACTTTATCAGGAAGCTACAAAAGATATCTTTTGAGGAAAACCTGATTATTCCTACCATATGCACACCAGAGGAGATAGCAAATGGATAATCTTACAAAGATTGAAATCCAAGATGAAATACTCCAAGAGTTGTGGAAGGCAAAGGATCATTATTCTTTATCGTGTAACTCCGACTTCAAAGAGCTGGCAAAAAAGGTGAAAGAAGATATAAAAAATTTAGACATCATGGATGAACATGGTGACATACAGAAAGTGTGTGCACAAGCTGAAGGTATCAACACATGAATTGCAGCCGGATAGTTTATATGCCCTTTACAAAGGGCCGCCGCTCTCCATGACGCCGAGCGGCTTGGCACGCGAGATCGAGAAAAGCAGGAGCAGTTGACATCATGGCGGGAAATCCCAAGGGATCGGTTCTTGTGGTGGGAGGAGGCATTGCCGGCGTCCAGGCCGCGCTGGACCTGGCGGACAGCGGCTTCTTCGTCCACCTGGTGGAACGCTCACCCGCCATTGGCGGGACCATGTCCCAGCTCGACAAAACCTTCCCCACAAACGACTGCTCCGCCTGCATCCTCTCCCCGAAGCTGGTGGAGTGCGGCCGCCACCTGAATATCGAGCTCATCACCCTGGGTGAAGTCAAGTCGATCGAAGGCGCTCCTGGAAGGTTCATGGCGGAGATAGTCGAACATCCCAGGTATGTAGACCCGGAACGCTGCATTGCATGCGGCACCTGCGCCGAGAAATGTCCCAAGAAGGTGGAGGATCCGTTCAACTTCGGGCTAAACAAGCGGAAGGCGATCTACCTTCGCTATCCCCAGGCGGTGCCGCTGAAATACGCCATCGATCCGAAACACTGCATAAG
>WFVQ01000180.1 GCA_015491585.1 Deltaproteobacteria bacterium | reverse complement strand
CCCTCCCATCCCTTCGACCACCTGTGCGAGACCCTGTGCGCTGTGCTGGGTGGTGCCCCTGGTCCACATGGCGGCTATGAACTTGAATATTCCGTTGGTCTCCTTGGTTTCATACCGGACGCCGCCTGGAAAGATGATCCTGAAGGCCACGGTCGGCACCTCGTGGGCCTCCTGGACCAGCAACGTCATTCCATTGGAGAGAAGGACCCGCTTCACCGGCGTGGCCAGACTGGTGGTGACGTCGCCTGGCTCGAGGCCCTGCGCCTCCAGCTCCGCCTCCCTCACCATCACCATCAGGGACTTGGAGTCGAGCGAGGTCTCCACGTCCGGTGGGAGCAGAATGGCCACGTTCACATTGTTCTCCCTGAAATACTTCCTTGCAGCGGCCTGGATCTCTTCTGGAGTCACGGCCCTCACCTTCTCCAGATACCTCTGCTGGGCCGCCGGATCTCCTGTGAGCATCTCGAAGACCCCTATCTTCCTGGCTTCGCCCTCCATAGTCTCCTGGCTGTAGACGAAATCGGTCTCGACCTGGATCTTGGCCCGGTCCAGCTCTTCCTGCAGGACCTCCTCGTTCTGGAGCCTGAACAGCTCCTGGAGGATGGCGGAGATGGCCTCGTTGACCTTACCTGCGTCCAGGGATGCCTTCAGGCTGAACAGGCCGGGACCGGCCGGTGTGAAGGAGTAGGCGTCTATGGAGTGGACCAGTTGCATCCTGTCCCTGAGCCTGCTCACGAGCCTGGCGCTCTCTCCGTCTGAGAGCAGGGCTGCCAGGACGTCCAAGACCGGCGTGTCGTCCGAGTTGAAGCTCGGAATGCCTGAAAAACTCACGGCCAGATACGCCTCCTGACCGTGGAACCTGTCGATCTCAAGCCGCGGCCCGCGCTGTTTCGGCTCCATAGGTGGAACGAACTCGCCGGGGTTTCTTGAGGGAATGGAGCCGAATTTCTCCTGGATTCGTCCAAGGGTCTTGGCCGCATCCACGTCGCCGGCCACTATCACCGTCACGTTGGAGGGCACGTAGCGCTGCTTCACATAGTCCAGGATGTCGTCCCTGGTGATGGCCTTGACCGTTTCCGGATAGCCGATAACCGGACGTTTATAGGGATAGACCGAGTAAGACTCCTTCATTATTATGTCGTGGAGACGGGTGGCCGGCCGGTCGTGCCGCATGCGCATCTCCTCCAGCACCACCTTTTTCTCCCGCTCCAGCTCGTCTCGGTCGAAGACCGAGTGGAAGACCGCGTCAGAGAGGATATCGAGGGCCACATCGAGGTATTGACTTGGAACGGTGCAGTGGTACACGGTGTAGTCCAGGGAGGTATAGGCATTAATCCTTCCGCCTATGGCCTCTATGGACCCGGCTATTTCACCAGGCCCCCTGGTGGAGGTCCCCTTGAATATCATGTGTTCTATGAGGTGGGTGATTCCAGCCTGGTCCTGGGACTCGTAGACGCTCCCTGCCTTGACCCACACCTGCACAGCGGCCACAGGGATCCTGTGGCTCTCCTTGACTATGGCCGTCATTCCGTTGGGGAGCTCTACCTTCTGCATGCTCGGGGCCACCTCCATTGCACGGGCGGATGGTGTGAGGAAGATCAAAAGCGCAAGCAAGAAGAGAGGTTTCATGCCGCTTCTACTAAAAGTTCTAAAAGAGGAATAAAGGGCCATCGGTCCCCCTTTCAGGAGTCGATCCTGGTTGAGCCTTCTCCAATCGTTGAATAACATGGAAAGTGATTTTTACACAAAGAGTTCTCTTTGGCAATAAGCATATAAATTCATTGCAAAATAAGTGAATTGCCATTCATTATACCCCTTGACACTGATTTTTTATTTTGTTATCAGGACTATCACGTCTTTTCAGGCGTGACAAGGAGAAGGGAGTTTTATATTCGGCTCGATTCAGGTTATTAGGTTATTTTTAGGCGAGGAGGGATATCGATGAGCGTTTTCGCAGAGAAGGCAAAGGGGTTGTACAAGACCCTGTGTCAGACCGAGTGGAATGCCACTGTGACCGGCGTCATCATAGCCGTTTTGAGTATCCTCATAATGGCGTGGTGGCGGCCCTGGGGAGCTGTGGGCGCCATAAGGAA
>WFVQ01000179.1 GCA_015491585.1 Deltaproteobacteria bacterium | reverse complement strand
TATCTATCCACTCCCTGAAAAGGCCGCCTCCAGACCACGCAATCCAACAGAGGACGAGGGTGAGGGCGAAGAGGACGGGCAGGAGCAGCGAGGATGAGACCAGGAATATGAACGATTTCAGCAGGGCAATTATCTCCATTTCATTCCTCCTTGAGCCCTGCATCCTCGGCTGAATGCCATCCCTGCCGTGAACAACAGGCCCAGGACGAGCAGGGGCGAGTAGTGCATCTCCGCACCCCTGCCCGTCTGGAGGAGGGATGCCTTTTGGGCCATCTCGTAGATCTGTTCCGCCTGTCTGAAGTGGGGAAGAAGGGCGATGCTGAAGAGAAAGTAGATGCCGCAGAAGAGCATGATCCATCCCACCGCCCTGGCTGGGTCAATGCCTCCCTGCCTTACGGCAAGAAAAGAGAGCAGCGCCGCGGCTGCGGCCGCGCCGGCGAAGAAGAGGAAAGGAAGCCCGACGGACAGGAGGGGGGCGCCGGGCCAGAGCCAGGCAAAGAGAAAGAGGTCGAGAAGAATCACCGTTAGGCATACCGGGCACGGCGCCATCAACATGAGCCACGCCCGGCTTCCATCTCCGCCCCGGTGCCTCGTGAGCATATGCACGCCCCATGCCGTGAGCCCGGCCCACATGAACAGGTGGATGGTCATGCCCTTTCCAGCCAGCCAGGTCACAAGCGCCTCGGCCCTGCCCGAATCGCCGGCGCGGGCGAGGAGATGGCCCCCGGCGAAGATGACTGCCATGAGGGCGAGGTAAACTCCTCCCGCCAGAACCGCTCGGCCCAGGGAGCGGCCCGATGCACATCTCACCCCGAGGCCCAACCCGGCTTTGGCCCCGAATATCCCCAGGGTGAAGACGAGCCCTGCCACCAGCCCCTTTGTTTCGATGGGGATCATCATGGATCAAAACTCGTAGGTGTAGCGCAGGTACCAGGCCCTGCCTTCCAGGGGAAATTCGGGCTTTTCGTAATAGAACGTGTCGAACAGATTGGACACCTTGAGCCCTAGGTGGTGATGTTTTCTCACGGTGATGCCCGCCTGGAGGTCCACCACATTGAAGTCCGGGTACTCTATCTCAGGATAGCCTGGAGAGTACCAGTCATAGTCCTTGCGCTTGCCCATGTAGCGGGCCGTGATGGAGCCGTCCAGTAGTCCATCGTCATACCGGATACCGTAGTTCACCTTCCAGTGGGCCACGTTGTGGATGTCGTTCCATCCCTCACCCTCCACCTTTTCGCGGGCATGGAAGAGTCTGGTGCCATCCACAAACAGCTCGACCTTTCTGCCAAGCCCAAGGAGCTTGCCCAAGTCCCACCTGGCCTTGAACTCCAGCCCCGCGATCTCCGCCTCTGATGAGTTGGCGAAGGTGGTGGTGTTGCCGTGGGTTACCCTGGTTATCTTGTCGTCCACCTCGGTGACGAACCAGGTGATATCGCTGCTCATTCCAGATTCGGGGCGTTCCAGGGAGACGCCGAGATCCCAGGTCCAGCTCGTCTCTGGATCGAGGTCGGGATTGCCCCTGGTTATCATAGTGGTGTCCCCCATCTGCCGCTCCGAATAGCCGGCCATCTGGTCCGCAGTGGGCGGGACGAAGGCCTTTCCTATGGTGGAGTGAAAGCTCAATCCGGAAACAAGGTTGTAGCGGATCCCGGCCCTGGGGCTAAAGGTGTCGAAGGTCTCGCTGCCTGGATGGAAGTCGGTCTTGAATGGTGTCTTCTTGGTCTCGACGTCGAAATAGTCATAGCGGCCTCCGGCGGTGATTATCAACCTCTCATCGAGAAAGCGCCACATGGTCTCGACGAACCCAGCCCAGTTCTCCCTCTTGTTGTCCGGCTGCCACGGGGCTCTGCGGGAGCCGTCCTGGTTATAACTCCTACTCTCCTGCTCTATGTCCTGATAGTCTATGCCCAGGGTGATGCTGTGGGCCTCCATTAAGGCATATGTGTCCTGGGTCTGAATCCCCCACCAGGTGGTCTGGGAGTAATAGGAGTGGTAGGGATCGGTCTTCACATAGTCGCCGGTGTTCCAGTCATAGGCGTAGCGCTTGTAATAGTCGCTGCTCTCCTCGGAGGCGTATAGGGTCACCAGGGTCTTGTGCAGCCCCCACACCCCCTCCAGCCTTGCGTCGCCGCCGTACCGTTCGATATCCTTCCGGCTCCGCTGCCTATCAAAGTAATAGAGGGCGCCGGGCGTCTCGATGTCGTTGCCATAGTACCAGTCTCCCTTCACATCCAGCCGCCATCCTTGGGCAATGGAAGAGCCGAGACGCAGGGAGCCATAGCCGATGCTGTAGGTGGTTCCGGGCCTGGTGCCGTGATGGTTCCCCATCTCCATATCGCTGTTTCTGTTCCGGCTCGAGGCGGTCAGGTCAAAGTCGAGCATGGAAAAGATCTTGCCACCGGCACGGACACCACCGTTCCAGGTGTCGAAGCTACCGGCCTCCCCATAGATCGAACCGTTCAGCCCGCCGGTGGAGCGTCTCGTTATGACATTGATCACGCCACCCATGGCCTCTGCGCCGTACAACGACGACGCCGGCCCCTTGAGCACCTCGATCCGCTCTATGTTGCCCGCAAGGATGGTGGAGAGGTTGGTGGCCCCGGCCGGACGGCCGTCTATGAGCAGAAGGCTGTGCTTAGTTATCCCTGAGAACTCGGGCCTGAACCCGCGGATACTTATACCCGAGAGGGCACCTGGATACTGGATGACGTCGATGGAGGTATTCTTTTTCAGGACATCTGTGAGATCGGCGGCTACGGTGGCCTGAATCTCCTCCTGCCCTATGACGTCCACCACCGACGGGACCTCCTGCTCAGGCACACCGCTCCGCGTGGCAGTGACCACTATGGTGCCGAGGGACGCCGCCTCTCCGGCATGGGCCCCTGGGCAAAGCAGGCCAGAAACAGTTATGGCCAACAGTAAAAACGTGATGCAACCGACAGGAACGACTTGGATCTTGAACATGGCCTCCTCCTCTCTTGCTCTTTTACTGAAGCGTTGGCCCG
This sequence comes from Deltaproteobacteria bacterium, assembly GCA_015491585.1. Taxonomy (GTDB): domain Bacteria; phylum Desulfobacterota; class Dissulfuribacteria; order Dissulfuribacterales; family S140-46; genus S140-46. The sequence continues at coordinate 16,170 of WFVQ01000179.1, read as the reverse complement.
ACGAGAGAGGAGGCCAGGGCAGGAGAACCCGCACATGGAAAGGCCCGGCGGAGAAACCGGGCCGTTACAAGCCGAATCCGCCTGGAACTTGATCCGCGAAGTCCCTGAGCTCTCCCCCCAGGCCGGTCTCCCGGCTCGTAGATCACCCTACTCGCCGCGCCTTCCCACCGCCCTAAAGGCGGCAGTGGCACTCCTGCGGCTTTCGTCCCTACTCACGGTTGCGGGCCAGCGCCGGACTTCCACCGGACTTCCCGATTATCCCCGCATCGTCGATGCAGGGCACCCGAGGGTATGATGTAATGGTGAAAAAAATTACCTAAAAGGTAACACTTGTCAACCGGAGGAAATATCGAAATTTTTGAACTCGGTAATGCATTGCTTATCAGTCTATAGACTCTATCATCTCAAACAGTCGCTTGACTATCTTGGGATGCAGGTTCTTGGCGGAATGAAACGGTATCACAAAACGTTCTTTTCCTTTCTTGTATATTCGGTGGCTTCCTTTGGTACGCACCAGTTGAAAACCTCTTTTCAATAGCAGTGATTCGGCCTCTGATGCCGTCAGCCTAGGCCGCCTGACCAACGCCAAACTCCATAACCGCCGTCATGATATCCCGCTTCGAGAGCGCCGCTCTTTCCTCAGGGGGCATCGTCTCAAGATAGAGTTCTATCGCCTCTTTAAGGTTCTCCATCAACTCATCCAATGTGTCTCCCTGGGTATGGCAGCCTGGCAGCTCGGGACAGTAGCCAAAATAGCCATTATGGTCCTTTTCGATTATCACCGTCAGCTTCATGTCACTTTCAACCTTTAGCAAAATTCGCAGTTGATTGCATCAATTCATTCCATATGGCTTATCGAGAAATTAACGGCCCTCAACTCTTAATTTTACCTCACCATCATCCAATGACCAGATTTCAGGCTCAACAATCGCTGCCATGACCCTTTTCACCCGCTTGGAGGAAGGTGATTAGCAGCCCGGCTCTTTGCGAAAGGGTCTCCTCCAGCCTGTCCATCCAGTATCATAGAAAATGATGGATGGCGGACATGCCTACGACCGCCTAGCGGCCTGCCTCCAAAGATGACGATATGGCATGCCCGGCCCGACTCTTCCATTATTTCAAGGAATTTCAGAGCATAACTGGTAACACTGGCTCCGGTTGCCGCCAGGAGGCCCTGAGTCGGAGATGCCCTTCCGCAGCCGACCATCGCCTCCAACCCTTACCCCAGCCCCAGCTTTGGCCATATTTTGTCGATCTTGGCCTTGACCTCCGGGTCCATCTCGATGACCCCTGGCCAGTCCCTGGAGAACCCCTCCTCCGGCCACTTCCTGGTGCAGTCTATCCCCATCTTGCTGCCGTAGTGGGGCAAGGGGGCGGCGTGGTCGAGGGCATCCACCGGGCCGTCCATGAAGAAGATGTCGCGCCTGGGGTCGATATTGTTGCCCAGACGCCACAAAACCTGGGAAAGGTCCTGGACATCCACCTCCTTGTCGAAGATGCAGATGATCTTGCAGAACATCATCTGCCCCAGGCCCCAGAGGGCGCTCACCACCTTCCTGGCATGGCCTGGATACCGCTTATCTATGGAGACGAAGGCGAGATTGTGGAAGACCCCCTCAAGGGGAAGGTTCATGTCCACGATCTCCGGCAGGGTCTTCTTTATGAGGGGCAGGAAGAGGCGCTCGGTGGCCTTCGCCATGTAGCAGTCCTCCTGGGGAGGCTGCCCCACGATGGTGGATGGGTAGATGGGCCGCTTCCGCATGGTCATGCAGGTCACATGGAAGACCGGATATTCGTCGGCCAGGGAGTAGTAGCCGGTGTGATCGCCGAAGGGCCCCTCGATGCGGCGCTCTCCAGGCTCTACATACCCCTCCAGCACTATCTGGGAAGAGGCCGGGACCTCGAGGTCAACGGTCTTGCACCGCACCATCTCCACCGGCGCCTCCCGCAGGAAGCCGGCGAATACCACCTCGTCCACGTCGTCGGGAAGGGGGGCGGTGGCGGCATAGGTCATGGCCGGATCCGGCCCGATGGCCACCGCCACCTCCAGCCGCTGCCCCAGCCTCTCGGCCACCCGGTAGTGGTGAGCACCGCCCTTGTGGGTGTGCCAGTGCATTCCGGTGGTGTTGCGGTCATAGACCTGCATCCTGTACATCCCGACGTTCCTGACACCGGTCTCTGGGTGTTTGGTGAAGACCACCGGCAGGGTGATGAAGGGGCCGCCGTCCTCGGGCCAACAGTGGAGCACGGGCATGAGGCCGAGATCGACCTCCTCCCCTTTTAGCACCACCTCCTGACATGGAGCGCTTGTTACCTTCTTGGGAAAGGCGGAGTTGAGCCGCTTCAGCTTGGGGATCATCTGGAGCTTCTTTATCAGCGTATTGGGCGCCTCCGCCTCTATGAAATCCACCACCTCGTGGCCCAGGGCGTCGAGATTGGGGACCTCGAGGGCCAGGGACATGCGGCGGAACGATCCAAATGCGTTCATCAGCACCGGCATGGAGGAGCCCTCCACGTTCTCGAACAGGAGCGCCGGACCGTGGCGTTTACAGACCCGGTCCGTTATCTCGGTAATCTCCAGGTGAGGGCTCACCCTCTCCTTGATCCTGACCAGCTCTCCCTTCTTCTCCAGCACCTTGACGAATGCCTGCAAATCCTGATAGGCCATGACTCACCTGCCTCGGTTTTGGGGCAATATTATCACACCCCGCAGAAACCGGCACCTCTCCCCTGGACATCCCAGAAAATTGGCATAAACTGCCCCCCATGAGCAAGGAAGACTACAGGCCCCAACGGCTGACCTTTCCAGAAGAGAAGGCCACGGAGTGGCTCCCCATGCTCCTGGACTCCTATTACATCGCTGACAAAGCCATATTCGAGGCCGTAACCAAACGGGAGAGGCGCGGGGAACGGCTGGCCTGCGCCAAGGGATGCTCGAGCTGCTGCCACACCCACATAACAATCCCCATCTATCCTCTGGAACTGGTGGGCATATACTGGTTCGTAATCGAGAAGATGGGGGGGGCGGTGAGAGATGAGGTCAAAAGGCAGCTCAAGGAGTTCAGGAAGGGAAAGGGCTGCCCGTTCCTGGTGGACGGCGCCTGCGCCATACACCCCATGCGCCCCCTGGCCTGCCGCCACTTCAATGTCTTCAACAGGCCGTGCGCTCCTGGAGAGGACCCGTACTATTCCAGGAGAAGGGATGTATTAGATCCCGACGAAAAGGCCAAAAACAAGGCGCTGGCAGCCATGCTGCCCTTTCATGGGATCAGGGAGAGGGCCGAGAGGAAACGGGCCATTAGAACCGGGGCACTCAACTCCTTTGTCAAAAACCTCCATGAAATAGATTGGCCAGCCCTGGCCATGAGGATGGACGGCAGGAGCCCCAGGGGGCCGCTACTCTAAACCTCGACCTCGGCAGGAGCTATGATGCCGCCTCGCCCCTTGCCCGAGGGAAGCTCTATCCTGGTGCAGCGCCATCCAGCATGGCGCAACACCCCTTTGAACGGCGGGCCGCCAGCAAGCCTGCCCACCAGCCTTATCTTGGATGGATCGAAATCCTGATCCACCTCCACTCTGGCCCCCTCTTCCGCTCCCAGCACTGGTTTCAGGCCGAAGACCTCCTCCACGGCCCTGCGGCACTTCTCGTGGACCTCGCGCGCAGCCGCGCCCACCTGCTCATCGGAGTAGGGAGATATATCCTCCATCAGAAAGTCGATTAGCCGGCCTTCCTGTTGGAGGACCGCCATAATCTGCACGGCTCCGCCTGCCCCATCGGGCTGGTGATCCCTGCTTGGCCGCGCCTCCTCCTCCCCCATCTCCAGTTCCGATGCCTCGCCCTCTCCAGCATCCGTGGCCACGCCATCCTCCCCAGGCTGCTCAGGCTCCTGCGGGCTGGGATAGGGAGCGGCCTTCCCAGCAGGCAAGGCCAGGGAGATCAAGGCCATCAACACCGGCGCCGCGACCATAGCCCATCCCTGCCAGCCCTCCAGCAGGCTGCGGTCGCCATACACCACGGCGCAATTCACCGCCTCCACAACCAAGAACATCGCGAACACATACGGCTTCATCACCCACTCCTCGAAACAAACAGCTACTTGCCACCCAAGGCCACCACCGCCAGGACGCCCTCGATCACCATCTGGGTCCCTATGACCGTAATGATCAACCCCATCATCCTGGTAATGACGCCCAGGGCGCTCTCACCGATATAGATCACAAACTTCTCTCCGAAGAGAAAGAGCACATAAGTTATTACACACAGGACCCCGAACATGGCAACCGTAAGGACCACATCCCCCATACCCCCGGCGGAAAAACTCATGGCCGCCGCGATAGTGCCGGGCCCGGCCAGTATGGGCATGGCAAGCGGCGTCACCGCAATTCCCAACTCCGCCTCTTTGGAGCGCTCCCTGACCTCCTCCCTGGGTGTGTGTACCCTCGACAGGTCGCCCTGCAGCATATGGAAACCTATGAGGAAGACCAGCAGCCCGCCGCTTATGCGGAACGCGGCGAGGGTCAGGCCGAACAGTTGGAATATGGCCCTGCCGGCCACAGAGAACACGGCCACTATGAGGAATGCCAGGAGCAACGACTTCAGGGCCACGGCAGCCCTGGTCCTGTCGTCATAGCCACTGGTGAGCCCCAGGAATATGGGCACATTCGCCACAGGATTCATCATTGCGAAGAACCCCATGAATATGGAGGCCGCCTGCAACAGAACCCCCTTCTCCATCTCCCATACCTCCCAGAGACCCTATCCGTTCTTCACTCTAACACGAATTGAAGGACATTCTCCCTTGCATCCACCCTCTTGAGGACCAAATCGATCTCCTCGCCAGCCCTGAGCTCGGCCCCCCGCGGCCGTCCCACCTCTACGGTTATCATGAAGTCCTGAAGGGCCGCCAGGAGCCTGCTATCACCCTCCTCTATCACCCAGGCCTTGAACCGCTCACCCTTCCTCGGCTCCAGGAACCTGAGCAGCCAATACCTGTTCCGCTTCCAGCGCACATCCATAGCCACCCGCAGGCCCTCCTTCAGGATCACGGCGTGCTGTTCCAGCTCCTCCAGCGAGTGGAGAGGTGCGCCGGCCGAGAGATAGGCCGCTATCTGCTGCTGCATGAGGAGATCGAGCCCGCGGCGGAGAGGGGAAGTGACCGTGGTGTAGAGGTCCAATCCAAGGCCGCTGTGAAAACCTGGCACCGTGTCCAAAACTCCCCGGCTGATCCTGCGGCGCTGGCGCAGGTACATGACCAGGTCATCGTCCAGGCCGCGCACGAGCCGCTCCCTCGGTTCGGGCTGGCTCCTGAACAGGCCGGGGATGCCGTGCTCCTCCAGGAACCTGGCGGCTATGTAGTTGGCCATTATCATGGCCTCGGCCACGAGGAACCTGGCTGGGCCAGGCGCCTCCAACTGCACCTCCACGCCTCCTTCCTGGTCCACCTCGATTATCAACTCCGGCACGGGCAGCGGCAGGGCGCCATTGTCCATCCTCTTCGCCTCCATCGCCTTGAGGAGCGAATGGAGGAGGTGGAACCGGCCCCCTTCCCTGGATATGAGGCCGTCCACTTCATCATAAGTAAGGCGTTCAGAGACCCGGATCACGCTACGCTGCACCCTGCTCTCCAAGATCCTGCCTCCAGCATCCACCTTGGCAAAGAAGGAGACCGCCCTCCGCTTCTCGCCAGGAAGCAGGCTCAATGCCCCTTCCGACAGCACGGGGGGAAGCATGGGCACCCTGGCATCGGGCATATAGATGGTGGAGGCCCTGCGCAAAGCCTCCTGGAAGAGGGGGGTATCGGGCTGGAGCAGAAGCCCAACCTCGGTTATGTGGACGCCTATCTCCCATCCCCCTTCCACCTCCCGGAAGCTGAGGGCATCGTCCAAGTCCCTGCTGTCCGGGGCGTCGATGGTGAAGGTCTCCAGGCCGGTGAGATCCTCCCGGCCGCTGAACTCCACGGGTGCTCTGGCGATGCGCTCGGCCTGCTCCAGGACCTCCTCTGGGAAACCCTTGTCTAAGCCGTAGCGCATCAGCTCCAGGTTCTCGTCCCGGCTCCACACGCCCGCCTTGACCAGGGTCTCGAACGGAGCAGATGGGGTATTGAGCCCAGCCTGCCTGAACAGGCTCGATACCATCTGGGCCTCCCGCGCCTCGTCTCCGAAAAGGCAGAACTCCTTTATGGCCTCGAGCCAGTAATCCCTGTCCTCCCCGGAGATGGGATCGCCAGTTTGCTCCTCCAGCCCCCAGAGGGAACGCAGCCAACCGCTGCCTGCGGAAAGCCGCCTGAGCCTACGGGCCTCGGCCTCCCTCTGACGCCTTATGCGCTCCACCGCATCCGGTGGATTGCATATTACAGCGCCGTTCTTGAACTTGAAGTGGAGGCCGTCTTCTATGGCTGCGCGGATCAGGGCGGCCTCGTGATCCGGCCCGACCTCTCCCTGGAAGGCGAGCTCAGCAAGGGATGCAACATTCCAGGTCACCCCTTCGTCGTGCACCAGCTCCCAGAGCTCCTCAAGGGAGAGCGAATCCTTGAGGGCCTCGCGCCTCTCGTTTGTCTCCTTCAGGGCCTGGACCACCTCGGCCCTGCTGCCTCCTACTATTGCAGGAGGAGAGACATGGATGAAACGCCCTTTTGCGAGATTCACTTCGCGGCCCAGATGGGTCACCAGGTGGTACCTGCTGCCCTTCTGCCCAACGCAGGCAGCGCATATGAACCGCTGCCCCTCCACGTATTCCACCACACTGCCATTGCCTATATCCATCAAGAGACACCACTCTTTCAATATGGGAAGTGGACACAATGCCCCGTAAAAAAGGGGCCTTTTCACGGCCCCTCGACATGCGGCCCGGCCGCCTGCCTGAACCAAATGATACAATCGGGGACCCTATCAGGGAAGCCTCCTCCTCAGCTCTTCCACCGCCTGCTCCAAACCGTAAGAGAGAAGTTCGTCGGCAGTGGCCCACTTCATGCCGGTCTTTCTGTAGAACGAGAGCTTGAAGAGGTTGTCTGAGAGGGCCTCTTGGGTCTCATCAAATGCCTTGGACCAGATTATCGCCCCATCCCTGACCCTTATCAGTGTCAGGGTGAAAGCCACTGAAGCAGGGCTCTTGGCGGCATAGTTTCCACCCACGCGCTCACGGAACCGGAGGAGTTGCCCGTAGAGCACCGCATCGGCGCCATTCTCCCTGCCAAAGGCCTGTAGCATCCTGATCTGAGATGCCCTCACGTCAGTGGCTATCAAGGTCTGAAGAAACCCCATGCACTGCCCCTTTGGAATGAGCGCAAACCTGGAATCGCCCTGAAGGAGGGAAAAGAGCTTGCCGGTGGCACGGTCCGCGACCTCGGGCGCTATCTCTTCGGCGTCCACGACCTTGTCGGTAAGTATGCAGGTAGGCGCCTCCTGGCCAGGCCTGACAGAAGCCCTGTCCATTGGAAGCACCGCTATCTTGCCCACGTTGGGAAGAGAGCCGGGCTCTTCCTTTGCAGAGGGAAGATAACCGCAACCGGCCATGAACAGGAGTACCACAGCTACGAACCATGAAATCCACTCGTTCCGTCCTCTGCCCTTCATGCAGACCATCCTTTCATCCCAACATGCCCTTGCTGCTCAGGGCCCCTTGTTGTCCCCTGGGCCTCACCGCCTGGGCCACGGCGCGCCCCAGGGCCTTGAATATCGCCTCTATCATGTGATGGCCGTTCCGGCCATAAAGCAGGTTGACGTGGAGGGTCATTCCACAGTTCACCGCAAACGCCCTGAGGAACTCCTCCACCAGCTCGGTATCGAAATCTCCCACCTTGGCCGAGGGAAAGCCGGCGTTGAAGACCAGAAACGGACGGCTGCACAGATCCACATCGACCCGGGCGAGGCTCTCTTCCATAGGGACGGAGGCAGAACCGTAACGCTGTATTCCGCCATAGTCCCCGAGGGCCCCCTTCAAGGCGCGCCCCAGACATATCCCTACGTCCTCAACGGTGTGGTGGGCATCCACATCGAGGTCGCCGCTTGCCTTGACATCGAGGTCGAATCCACCATGCACCGCAAACAGGGTCAGCATGTGATCCATGAAACCCACCCCTGTGACCACCTCGGCCTTGCCCTGGCCGTCTAACTCCAGGACCACATCCACCGAAGTCTCATTGGTGGCCCTGGCCACCTTGCCCAGTCTAGCCATGTTCACCCCCGTAGTTACCGAGAAAGGCCCTCGCTCTCCAACGCCCTCCTGCAACCTATTATATTTCCTTAAAAAACCTTAAAAGCATAACAAACCTTAAGGGCATGGAGAGAGTAGCCGATGAATACATTAAACCAAGGCCAGCCTCCATTATCCGGTCTTGATATCTTAGAGCATATAGCGGGAGCTGCCAACGCCGTGTCGCCCAGGAAGAAGAAAAAATTGCCGGACATAACGCCCTATCTCGAGACCCTCGAGAGGAAGCTGGGGGCAAAGTATTTCCCTTTGACCAAGATACCGGAGGCGGTCAACTGGGCAGAGATGGGAAACATATCAATCCATGAAAACTTCGCGTCCAGGAGGAAACAGGCATATCACGTCATCTCCGGCAGCAAGCAGAAGCTGGAGGACTTCTGCCGCGAACTGGGACTCTCTCCGGCCCAGATAAAGGCCTCGGAGTTCTACAAGTTCTGGCACCTCACCTGGTTTCCCAACCAGTCAGAAGGAGGCGGGGAGCGCACCGCCTCCGGCTGAAATCATGGCCTGACGTATATCCACCCCTCGGCCTGCATGTCCACAAGGGCCATTATGCCGGCTGGAACGGTCTTGAAGATATCGGCAAGCCCCTCCTTCTTGACCCCGAACTTGGCCATAGCGTTCTCACACAGGTAGATCTCGCCACCGTCCAGGACTACCTGCCTCAGCTTCTCGAACAGCTCGGGCTCACACGAGCACACCCTTGTCACGGAATCGGCGTTCGCTACCAGCCTCACCCGCAGGGTATCGCCCTCTTGCCCTGCCTTCAGGAAATTGATGGCATTGACCGCTGCGACCTCCCATCTCTCCTTCTGTGCTACGTGTATCAACAGCTTCTTCTTCATTTCGACACCTCCTGCGACTTCTATGGACGGACCTCTATCCCGCGCTCCGCAAGGTACTCCTTCACCTCCCCTATACCAACCTCCCCGCGGTGGAATATGCCCGCCGCCAGGGCGGCCTCCACATCGGTGGCGCTGAAGACCTCGTAGAAGTGGTGGGCGCTGCCTGCGCCGCTGGAGGCGATGACAGGGATGGATACCTCCTTCTCGACAGCCGCGATCAGCTCCAGGTCGAAGCCGCTGTTGGTGCCGTCCTTGTCGATGCAGTTCAGGAGGATCTCACCCGCGCCCAGCTCCTCGCACACCTTCGCCAGGGTTATGGCGTCCACTTCCCTGCCCTCTCGGCCTCCCTTGATGGTGCACTGATACCAGCAGTAGCGCTCGCCGGCAGGCCCGGGCGTGGCTGTCTCCAGGGTGCGGTGTGGAACGTCGCCGGGCGACGAAACGTACACCCTCCTTGGATCCACCGAGATCACCACCGCCTGGTTGCCATAAACCCTGGCTATCTCCTCGATGGAGCTCCTGCCCGACGGCCCGCCGCGGGCGAGGAACGCCTCGACGATGAGAACCGCGTCGCTCCCTATGGAGACCTTGTCCGCACCGGAACGGAAATACTCCGCGGCCACGTCGAGGGCGGAGTAGGCCTTGCCGTCCTTGTCAACGTAGTCCCGGATGCCGCCGCCTATGGTGAGGGGCACGAACACATGCTCAGAGGTGCGGCGAAGGACCTCGAGCATTGGCATGTCCTTGAGGGGGAAATCCCTGAAGGCCGTGATATTGAGAAAGGTGATCTCATCCGCCCCTTCGCGGTAATAGCGCTCCGCCAACTCCACCGGCTTGCCCAGATTCCTGACCTCTCCCTTTTCCCTGACGTCGTACTGATCCCCCTTGGTCACCACCAGATCACCTTGGTCGTTTGAACGGACGTCAAGACAGGCCACGATCCTCTTGGCCAGCCTTGTCTTCCTGGGCCCTGCCTCTGGCAAACAGGCCCGGCCTGTCCCGGACAGGAAGTTGGCGAGAATCCTGAGCCCGGCCTCCCCACTCTTTTCAGGATGGAACTGGGTTGCCACCACCTCGCCAATCTGTATGGCACTCACGAAACGGTGGCGATAATCGGTGAAGGTGAGGGCAACCGACTGGTCATCCGGCTCGACGTGATATGAATGGACGAAATAGAACTTCTCGTCGCCGTTCAGCCCCTGGAAGAGCCGTGAAGGCTGCGCTGGCGAGATGCCGTTCCACCCCATGTGGGGTACGGAGAGCCCAGAAGGGAACCTCTTCACTCTCCCCTTTATAAAGCCTATTCCCTCGGCCCCTGGCGCCTCCTCGCTCTCTTGGAACAGGGCCTGCAATCCGAGACATATGCCCAGGAAGGGCCGCCCCGCCTCCAGGTACTCCTTGAGCGGCTCCACGAACCCCCTGGACCTGAGCACCTCCATCATGCTCCCAAAGGCTCCAACGCCAGGGAACACCAGCTTTTCCGCTGTGAGTATGTCGTGGGGCGCCGAAACGAAGCGCACGGAATAGCCAAGGGACTCTATGGCGTTCACCACGCTCCTGACGTTGCCGGCTCCGTAATCCAGCAGTGTGATACTCTTCATGGCGATTCCTTTCCTGCATCTTGGCCCCAGACCGGGGTCGATGGGAATATAGCAACTATCGCACCCTTTTGCATCAACGGCTCTATTGTGTATTGGAGGGGCCCATGATATTGTCATTACTTCCAACCATACGGACCGCAAGCGCCCCCTACCAGGGCGCAAAACATCAATAGCAGGTATCGAAAGGGAGCAACTATGGGACGCACTGTAACCGAGAAGATCATTGCGGCCCACCTCGTCGAGGGCGAGATGAGGCCAGGAGAACAGATCGCCATCACAATAGACCAGACGCTCACCCAGGACGCCACGGGCACAATGGCCTATCTGGAGTTCGAAGCTATAGGGATAGATCGCGTGAAGACCGAACTGTCGGTGAGCTATGTGGACCACAACCTCATCCAATCTGACTTCAGGAACGCCGACGACCACAGGTTCCTCCAGAGCGTCGCCGCGAGATATGGAATCCACTTCTCCAGGCCAGGCAACGGCATCTGCCACCAGGTCCACCTGGAGAGGTTCGCAAGACCAGGGAAAACGCTCCTCGGCTCGGACAGCCACACCCCTACCGCTGGAGGGTGCGGCATGCTGGCAATGGGGGCCGGCGGCCTCGACGTGGCTATGGCTATGGCAGGGCAGCCCTTCTACCTCAGGATGCCCCAGGTGGTCGGCATAAGACTGACCGGCAGGCTTGGGCCCTGGGTGTCGGCCAAGGACGTGATCCTGGAGCTGCTCCGCAGGCTTTCCGTCAAAGGCGGCGTGGGCAAGGTGATGGAATACTTCGGCCCTGGAGTGGCCACCCTATCGGTCACCGACAGGGGAGCCATAGCCAACCTGGGCACCGAGCTGGGAGCCACTGGCACCGTCTTCCCCTCGGACGACGTAACCAGACGCTTCCTCGAGGCCCAGGGAAGAATCGGAGACTGGGAGCCGCTGGAGGCCGATGCTGACGCCGAGTATGCCGAGGTCATAGAGATCGACCTCTCGAACCTTGAGCCCATGATCGCCTGCCCCTCCTCGCCGGACAACGTGGTGCCGGTGCGCGAGGTGGCGGGCAGGCCGGTCTCACAGGTCATCATAGGATCGTGCGCCAACTCTTCCTACCGCGACATCGCGGTGGCCGCCCTGGCGCTGGATGGCAAGAGCGTCCACCCGTTCGTGAGCTTCGAGATCAATCCTGGTTCGCGCCAGGTGCTCGAAAACGCCGATGCCGACGGCCTGCTCAGGAAACTGATCCATGCAGGGGCCAGGATACACCAGTCTGGTTGCCTTGGATGCATCGGCATGGGACAGGCCCCGGCCACGGGAACCATCTCCCTCAGGACCTTCACCCGCAACTTCCCCGGCAGGAGCGGCACAAAGGAGGACCAGGTCTATCTATGCAGCCCTGAAACAGCGGTTGCGGCCGCCATAACCGGGGTCATAACCGATCCAAGGGAACTGGGAGAGGCGCCAGCGGTGAAGACACCGGAAAAGCTGATAATAAACGATGTGGGAATCATACCCCCGCCAGAGGACGGCTCGAACGTCGAGGTGGTCCGCGGCCCCAACATAAAGCCGCTGCCCGACTTCGATCCACTGCCAGAAGACCTGGAGGCGGAGGTCCTGCTCAAGGTGGAGGACAACATCACCACAGACCACATCATGCCGGCGGGCAGCAAGATACTGCCGCTCAGGAGCAACATCCCAGCCATAAGCGAGCACGTGTTTACGGCGGTGGATCCCGGGTTCCCGGCCAGGGCCAAGGGGTGCGGCCGCGCCGGAATGATAGTGGGAGGCGAGAATTACGGCCAAGGCTCCTCCAGGGAGCACGCAGCCCTGGCCCCCAGGTACCTCGGCGTGCGGGTCAAGCTGGTGAAGAGCTTCGCGCGGATCCACAAGGCCAACCTCATCAACTTTGGAATAGTCCCACTGGTGTTCAGAGAGAGCGCCGACTACGAGAGGCTCAACCAGGGTGACAGGGTGGTAATCAAGGGCCTCAAGAAGGCGCTCCTCTCCGGAGCTGAGAGCATATCCGTCACCCTCCCCTCCGGCGAAGAGGTAGAGGCGGTGATGGAGCTCTCCCAGAGGGACAGGGAGCTCTTGGCAAAGGGAGGACTCCTCAACTGGGTCAAGGAGAAGCTGGGGTCCTGAGCATGATCCCCGATGCCTTCACCGAACTCTACGGGATCATAGGCCATCCCGTGCGGCACAGCCTGAGTCCTGCCATGCACAACGCGGCCTTCCGCTCTGCGGGCCTCAATGCCGTATATCTCGCCTTCGACGTCGAGGACCTGGCCGGTGCCTTGGAAGGGGCCAGGGCCCTGGGCGTCAAGGGCATGTCGGTCACCATTCCCCACAAGGAGGCGGTGATGGCCCACCTCGACGAGGTGGATGAGACCGCCAGGAGGATAGGAGCCGTAAACACCGTGGTGAACAGGGACAACAGGCTCTTCGGCCTGAACACCGATGCCGTGGGCGCGGTCAGGGCGCTGGAGGAAGCGCTGCCGGTTACCGAAAAGAGGATAGTGGTCCTCGGTGCCGGTGGTTCGGCCAGGGCCGTAGTGGCCGGGCTGGTGTCCGCGGGTGCAAGCGTACACGTGGCCAACCGGACCGTGGAGAAGGCCAGGACCCTGGCCTCATCGTGGGGCGCATCGTGGTCCGGTCTCGACGCCGAGGCCTTGAAAGGGGTGTCCGGGGACGTGCTGGTCAATACCACCAGCGTCGGCATGGGACCCAAACCCGACGCCATTCCAGTGCCGCCGGAGTTCGTGGGCAGATTCCAGGTGGTGATGGACATAGTCTATGCCCCGTTGAAGACGATGCTTCTGGCAGTGGCCGAAGAGCACGGCGCCGCCACGGTAAACGGCCTCCGCATGCTCCTTCATCAAGCGGTAGCACAGTTCGAATCCTGGACCGGCAAGGAAGCGCCCAAAAAGGTCATGGAAGAGGCGCTGACAGAGGCGGTAGGCAGGCGGAAGGCTGAGGGCTGCAAATAATTCTAAACGATCCAAGGAATAGCCATGAGCGTCAGCAATCACAAGACAACCGCCCCGTTCGTGGAAAAAGGGATAGACTACTCCCTGGCCGTTCCGGGCTCCAAGAGCATCACCCAGCGCGCCCTGGTGACCGCTGCGCTGGCCCAGGGGGTGAGCGTGCTCCGCGGCCCGTTAGAGAGCGATGACACCCTGCTCCTTGCAAAGGCCCTCTCCGATCTGGGGATGAGCGTAGAGAAGGAGGGAGACGATTGGATGGTCTCCGGCACCGGCGGGCACGTCGCGCCCTGCCCATTCCCCATCTACATGGGCAACAACGGGACCGGCATAAGATTCATGACCGCTGTTGCTGCCCTGGGTTCAGGGGAGTACAAGCTCACCGGCGCCAGGCGTATGGAGGAGCGGCCCATAGCCCCGCTGCTGGAGGGGCTGAGTTACTGGGGCGTGAAGGCGTGGTGCGAGAACGGAAACGACTGTCCTCCCGTGATCGTGAGAGGAGGAGGCATATCCGGCGGAGAGGCCGAGCTGGACACCAGCAAGAGCAGCCAGTTTCTGTCGGCCATGCTTCTCATCGCCCCCCTTGCCCGGTCTGCGGCATCCATAAGGCTCTCTTCTGCCCTGGTCTCCCGGCCATACGTGGACATCACCATAGCGGTGATGCGAGAGTTCGGCATCGACGTGAAGGAGGAAGGAGGGATCTTCCGCGTCCCCCAGGGTGCCTACCGTCCGACCACCTATCCCATAGAGGGGGATGCCTCAAGCGCCTCCTACTTCTGGGCCGCCGCAGCGGTCACCGGAGGGCGCGTCACCGTTACCAACATAGGCCCGCGGCCCCTCCAGGGCGACGCCCACTTCTCCGCCATTCTCGAGGAGATGGGATGCACGGTGGAGAAGGGGCCTGGGGGCGTGACAGTACAGGGGCCGCCAAGAGGTGAGCTGAAGGGAATAGAGATAAACATGGCCCAATGGCCTGACGTAGTCCCCACGCTGGCGGTCACTGCCGCTTTCGCCCAGGGTGAGACGGTCATCACCAACGTGCCGCACCTCAGGATCAAGGAGACCGACAGGCTCTCCGCCGTGGCGACCGAGCTGAAAAAGCTGGGCGCCGACGTCGAGGAGATGGCGGACGGGCTGAGGATCAAAGGGGGGAGGCGCCTGCATAGGGCGTCGATCTCCACCTACGAGGACCACCGCATTGCCATGTCGTTCGCTGTTGCCGGCCTGCGGGTGGAGGGTGTGGAGATCGAAGATCCGGAATGCGTCAACAAATCGTTTCCGAAGTTCTGGAAACGGTGGTTCGAGATGACCCAGGGATGAGCCGTCAGGTATGGCTGATAGGATACCGCTGCTGCGGCAAGACCACCGTTGGGAAAGTGGTGGCAGAGAGGCTTGGACTCCCCCTGTTGGACACCGATCTCCTGATCACCCAGGCCGCGGGCAAGGATGTGGCCGGGATAGTGGCCGAACACGGCTGGGAGGGATTCAGGCGCCTGGAGAGGACCGTAATCCAAGAGATAGCGGCCAGGAATGAATCTATGGTGGTGTCATGCGGGGGCGGTGTTGTCCTGCACCAAGACCTGATGGAGGAGATCGCGGGCAAGTCGCTGATAGTATGGCTAAAGGCATCTCCAGAGGTGATCTGCGAACGGATGAGAAGGGATCCAGCCACGGCTGGCCAGAGGCCATCGCTCACCGGTGAGGAGGATCTCGAGGCCGAGGTCGAGGCCGTGCTGAAGGAACGTCTTCCCCTATACAGGCGGTTTTCCCACATGGAGTTCGACACCGGGGCCGTGGCCCCGGAAGACGTGGCTGAGGAGATAGCCGCTGCGTTCACGCGGCAGTAGCTCCCCTTGCAGAGGTGGAATCTGATGGCAGGAAACAGTTTCGGCGAGGCGTTCAGGGTCACGACCTGGGGAGAGTCCCACGGCCCGGCCATAGGGGTGGTCATAGACGGCTGCCCTCCCGGCCTGGAGATCTCGGAACAGCGGATACAGGAGGCGCTGGACAAGCGGAGGCCTGGCCAGGGTTCCATCGCCTCCACCACAAGGAAGGAACCCGACGAGGTCGAGATCCTTTCTGGAGTCTTTGAGGGCAAGACCACCGGCACTCCCATCTCCCTGATGATACGCAACAGGGACGCCAAGAGTTCGGCCTATGACAGGCTGAAAGATGTGTTCCGGCCAGGGCACGGGGACCTCACATATCTAAAGAAGTACGGTATCCGGGACCACAGGGGTGGCGGCCGGTCTTCTGGAAGGGAGACCGCGGCCAGGGTTGCCGCCGGTGCCGTGGCCGGGTTGCTGCTCTCGCAGCACGGAATAGAGGTGACGGCGCTCACGGTTGAGCTGGCCGGCGTTGCCGCCGATGTGCCGGATGGACCGGTGGAGGTCCTGGACTGCCCCTTCTTCTGCCCTGATCCAGGCGCGGTCGCGGAGATGGAGAGGCGGCTGGCAGAGATCCGGCAGCAGGGGGACTCGGCCGGCGGGATCGTCGAGGTGAGGGCCTTCGGGGTGCCGGCGGGTCTGGGGGAGCCGGTGTTCGAC
>WFVQ01000178.1 GCA_015491585.1 Deltaproteobacteria bacterium | reverse complement strand
ATGGTGACCAGCCCGGGATGGTTGACGTGGGGGAGGACCCCGTGCCGGATAGGGAGGGGCAGGGAATGGGGCGGGATCTGCGCCGGCGGAAGGAGATAGGGGTTGCGCCCCAAGGCCACCTGCGTGCCGTCGAGGATGTAACGGTAGATGTCGTCGGATAGTTGCGGAGTATCGAAAAGGAACAGTGACCTGAAGAGGGCGGCCCAGACCAGGAGCTCCCAGATAGAAGGGGCTCCCCCCTCATTCCAGCGGTAGATCTGGATCAGTAACAGGATTACCACCGCGGCCGGGATTAGCCCGGTGCCCCAGAAGATCTCTCCTGCCTGGATACTCCAGCGGATGGAGCAATAGAGAAGAAAGAGGAGCAGAGGAAAGAGGTTTCTCGAAAAGGGGCTGGATTTCATAAACTGCCATTTTGCCCCCTGGGCGCAGAATGGCCAAGGTCTTGGAGCCATTTACCGGAAAAAGGGGGGCCTTCCTGTAGAATCATCGGCATCATGGCTGTCCCTTCCATTGACAATCCACTTAAAAATTTTTTATAAAGCAAAAAATGCCGCGAGGTGGGTATGTTGCGCTCAAGCCTCTTTCTGAAGAGTTTCACTTGGATCACCGCCGGGGTGGTTGTCATGTGCGCCATCTTCTATCTCACCACCGTCCCCATGATAAACTCAATGGCCTACGAGATGGAGGAGAAGGCGGGCAGGACCATCCTCAACAATATCTACCTCCTGATAAAACAGAGCCACGCCCACCTGGAATCGTGGGAAAAGACGGCCAAGGAGGGTCATAAGCGGGAGCTCAAGCACCTGGTCGATATGGCCGCATCTCTGATACAGGCCTACGATGCCAAGGGCCGGAAGGCCGGTTCCGACGCCGCCCTCCTCGATCTGATCAGACACCTCAGGTATGGCCAGCACCAGGACTACATCTGGGTGTCGGACTACAAATCCCGCCTGATTGCCCATCCCGATCCGGCCCTGAATGGTAAGGACTTCTCCCATGTCAAGGATGTGAAGGGGAACCTCATCGTCCCCCCCATGGTCCAAGGGGCCATTGCCCGGGGTGAAGGATACTACAGCTATTGGTGGCGAAGGCTCGGGCAGGATGAGCCCATCGAGAAGCTCTCCTATTACCGCAACATCCCCTCTAAGGGATGGGTCATCGGAACAGGGGTCTATATAGACGATATCCGTCGGGAGGTGGAGGCGCGGAAGAGGGAGCTCCTCAGCGAACTCAGAAGGCTGGTCCACTCCACCAAGTTCGCCGGGGAGGGCTACTTCTTCATCTTCGACTCCCACCGGAACATGATAATCCATCCCAATTCCAACATAGAAGGGACCAACTTCGCCAAGCTACCGGACCCAACCACCGGCAAACCCATAGCCGATGAGCTCATCCACGCCGCGGGGACGCCTGGCGGCAAGTTGAATTACATGTGGGACAAGCCCGCCGACCCTGGGAGATATATCTACAAAAAGATCGGATGGGTCAAATACTTCAAGCCCTTCGACTGGTACATAGCCCTCTCGGTCTACAACGATGACCTGGAGCGCAGTGCCGCCGTATTGACAAGGCGGATCGTCCTCATCTCCCTGGCGGCCCTGCTGCTGGCCCTGGCCGGCGGCTATCTCTTCGTCAGGGCCTTCACCACGCCCATAGCCCGTATGGCAGAGTCGGCCAAGAAGATCAGCAGCGGTGACCTCTCTTCTACCATAGAACTTCGGCGCAAGGACGAGATCGGCCTCCTGGCCCAGGCCTTCAACAACATGGTGATCCAACTGAGGGAGCAGATACGGAACCTGGAGGAGCGGGTGAAGGAGAGGACCCTGGAGCTCTCCAACCACCTCCATGTCCTCAAGGAGCGGAACAAGGAGATCGAGACCCTCAACTCCATGGGCGACATACTCCAGGCATGCCGCAACCAGGAGGAGGTAGTCTCCATCACCATCCACACCATCCAGAAGCTGTTTCCATCCAGTTCCGGCCATATAATGAATCTGGATAGGTCGAGTAACTCTTTAGAAATTTCAGCCTGTTGGGGTGGCGAAGAGGATGATGGTAAAGTGTTTTCCTCAGAAGATTGCTGGTCCATCAGGAGGGGCAAGACCCACTTCGTACAGGGGAAGGACCGCCTCATGCTGTGCCCCCACGCCCATCCATCCGAGGATGGCGCCGGCGCAGCCCATATCTGCATCCCCATGAGCGCCCAGGGGGAGATCTTCGGGGTCCTCCACGCTCGGATCCCCTTGGATGCGGTCAAAGAGGAGGACTCGGAGGGGGAGGAGCGGCGCAGAAACGCCATCCGTATGCTGGAGACCGTGGCCGAACACGCCGCCCTCTCCGTTTCCAATATCAGGCTGCAGCAGAGGCTCCACGAACAGTCCACCAGGGATCCCTTGACCGGCCTCTACAACCGGAGGTTCACGGAGGAGGCCATCCAGAAGGAACAGAAGAGGGCCGACCGCGCCGGCGACGCCATCGGCATCATGCTCATGGATATCGACCACTTCAAGCGGATAAACGACACCTGGGGCCATGACGCCGGTGATGAGGTCCTGAAGAGGCTGGCCTCCATCCTGCGGGGCTTCTTCCGATCCCACGACATCGTCTGCCGCTACGGTGGCGAGGAGTTCTTGGTGATAATGCCCGGCGCCGATCTGGAAACCGCCGCCGAGAAGGCCGGAGCACTGAGGGCCACGGTGGAGGAGCGGCTCAGGATCCCCTGGAAGGGGGACCACATCGCCGCCACGGTCTCCATAGGCGTGTCCCAATATCCGTGGGAGGGCCACTCCTTCCAGCAGCTCATAGACCTGGCTGACAAGGCCCTATACCGCGCCAAGGAGCAGGGGAGGAACAGGGTTGTAAAGGGTTTCGAGCTCTAAGCCCTTGCCCCGGTCAACGCGCAAAGAGCGCTACGGCCTCGGCGTGGGCGGTATGAGGGAATATGTCCACGCCATAATTGACTAGCATAACCGCAAAGTATGGCCCCCACTCTGGATGCGGATTTCTGTATCTCACCTCAGCGCAAAAACAGGAGGTAAGAAATTGACCTAACCCGTTGATTCCTTGGCGCGCCCGGAGAGCTTCTATCTCCCGATCTGGGTATTTAACCTTCAAGCCAAGCGTTTCCGCCAGCTTTTCAAGGGCCTCTGAGCGGAGATTGTCGCTGCGCTCCATCTGTGAAATGGCGGACTGGGATGTGTCAGCCTGTTTTGCCGCTTCTGCCTGGGTAAGGCCGAGATGTTTGCGTCACGCCCTATTTCTCTTGGGAGGTGTGGTCGCTATCTGGTGGCAACCTTGACAAATCCTGAATTGAGAAGGCTATCTAACTATTTGCATTGGTGCCCCCGGCACGATTCGAACGTGCGACACCAGGATTAGGAATCCTGTGCTCTATCCCCTGAGCTACGGGGGCGCAAGGTGACCAGATGATTACCAGCCGAGAGTCTGGGTGTCAAGATTTGGCGCAGGGTCATGGACCCAAAAAGCCCCTTGGCATTCCCATGAGATGAGTTTACATTGGGGGGCTACGCAATGGGAGGGTGGCTTTTGTGCCTGCTGTCGCCTGGTTACGTGCTGGGCCTCCTCCTGCCGCATACAAAAAAGAGAGGAAAGGGACATTGCCTATGCAGTGGAGATCGCGTGTTCAGGAAAGGGACGCTTGTGCCATCATAGCATTCGTCGATAAGCATGGAAAGAGCACCCATGCCAATATAATCAAGACCATAGATGCCCTCAAAAAGATGGGGCACCGCTCCGGCGATATAAACGGCGAGGGAGATGGCTGCGGCATCCTAAGCGATATTCCGCGCCAGATCTGGGCCCGGCGGCTGGAGCAGCAGGGATTCAGCCGATACCTGGCCGAGAGCAGCGGTTTTTTCGTGGGCCACTTCATCTTTCCTGCCTCCATAAGATCACAAGAACAGCAGATAAGGGAGCGGCTCCAGGAACTCTTCGCCGAGAAAGGGGCAGAGCTGGTGCTCACCAGGCAGGGAGAGTTGCGGGAAGAGGAACTCGGCCCAAGGGCGCAGGCGGAAGCCCCCTATTTCTGGCAGGTGGCGGGCATCCTCCCAAACATGACCAAGCTGGACGGCAACAGACTCCTGTTCAAGATGCAGATGAAGATAGAGGAGCTGGTCCCCGAGCTCCATATCGCATCTCTCAGCCTGGACTCAGTGGTCTATAAGCTGAGGGGCGCTCCAGAGCTACTGCTCAGGGTCTATCCCGAACTCCAGGATGAGGAAAATACCTCTGTGATCACCCTCGGTCACAGCCGCTACTCCACGAACACCCTGCCTACCGTGGAGCGGGCGCAGCCTTTTTCCATGCTTGGACACAACGGCGAGATAAACACCATCGAGAAGCTGCGCACCACCGGCCGCATCATAGGCGTCGAACCGGTCCCCGGCGGAAGTGATTCCCAGGATTTGAACCGCATAGTCGAGGGCCTTATCAGCCTGTACGGGCTCGATCCCCTTGAGGCATTGGAGATGGTTTTTCCGGCCATACACAAGGAGGTGGAGCAGTACGATCCCGAACTCCAGGAGATGTACAACTTCTACCGTTGGTTCTTCTCAACGTCGGCCCAGGGTCCGGCAGCCTTGGTGGCCCGGCACGGCGACGTCTGTATGGGCAGCGTCGACGCCCTGGGCCTGAGGCCCTTGTGGTTTGGTGAGAGCGACTACGACTACTTTCTTTCCTCGGAAAAGGGAGTGGTTGACCTCGAAGAGACCATGAGCGATCCAAGGCCCCTGGCTCCTGGCGAGAAGATAGCGATCCTCTCGGGAAGGGGGCGCAGAGCTGAGGTGCTGGACTACGACGCATTCCAGAACCGCCTGCTGCGACTCTTCCATGCGCGCAAGCCACTGCGGGACAAGGTCAAGGGATTCCATACGGCGGGATCAGTGAAGCTCGGAGCAGGCATGGAACCGGTCCTTCCGGCAAGACCACTGAAGGAGTTGACCACCAAGAACCTGCTCGGGGCCTTCGGGTGGAATCAATATGACCTGAACATCAGAAAGAGGGTCGCTACCGAGGGCAGGCTCATTGTGGGC
>WFVQ01000177.1 GCA_015491585.1 Deltaproteobacteria bacterium | reverse complement strand
GCTATCCATCTCCTGGAGGTCAGCAGAGTGGTGGGATGAGAGGAAGGGAATTGCCCTGGGAATAACGTGGAATACCTCAACGAAGACACCAGGCATACCGGCCAGGACGAAGGCCACATGGTCCAGCACCTTGAGGCAGGGTTCACAGGCGTCCACGGCCACCAGGAAGCGCTGGTTCTCCGGAGGGGAGTCTATGATCCAGACAGGGATCTCCTTCACGTTCTCCAGGACTCCACCTGAGACGCTTCCCAGAAAATAGGAGACCAGCTTGCCAAGACCGCGGCGTCCCAAGACAATGGCATCGAATAGGCCCTGCCTGGCCACGGACGCGATTTCCTGCGCCACCGTGGCCGAAGAGGTGAGCATCCGGGTATGGAAGCGTTCTTGGGGAAAGCCGAGACCCTCGAGGATCCTTTCCGCCTGCTCCAGGACCTGGCCTGCCTGGCGGTTCCTGGCCTGTTCCACCTCTGCCATCTGGAGGAGCCGCTTTTTTTCCGCCGAGAAGGAGGATGCACCGTAGGCCGAGGCGTAAGGCAGGGGAGGAAGCACGGTCGCAACCGTGATCTCCACTTCGTCAGCCTCCCTGTAAAGCCTGGCCACATACTCTAAAGCGGCCTTAGAGTGGCCGGAGCCGTCGAAGGCCACCAGAAAGTGTTTGTTCATTCCCTGCTCCTGTTGTGAAATCGCGCCCACTCTCTTAGGAATGAGGCGGTTTCGTCCGAGAGATACTGGTGAGCGCACCGCCACACCCAGTTGCCCTGGGCCACGCTGGGGGTGTTCATGCGGCAGTCGCTGCCGAAGCCCAGCACGTCCTGCATGGGGATCACCGCCAAGGCGGCAACCGAGGAGTAGGCCAACCGGATGAAGTCGAGATGCGGAGCATCGCCAGCGGAGTTGGCATGCCTCCTGAATGCGGCCTTGGCCTCCTTTCCCACCTTGGGGTCCAGGTACCATCCCACACAGGTGTCGTTGTCGTGGGTGCCGGTGTACACTACGCAATTGGGAGAGGCGTAGTTCTGCGGCAGGTAGGGGTTGGCAGGGCCAGAATCAAAGGCGAACTGGAGGACCTTCATTCCCGGAAATCCCAACCGCTTCAGGAGCCGCTCAACATCGGGAGTGATGGTTCCCAGGTCCTCGGCCAGTATGCCGATCTTCTCAAACGCATCCTTCAGCCTGCGGAAGAAGGAGATTCCAGGTCCTCTGGTCCATTGGCCATCCCTCGCGTCCCTTGCGCCTCCGCGAACGCGCCAGAATGCCTGGAAGCCCCTGAAGTGGTCTATCCGCACCACGTCCACTAGAGAGGCGGTGCGGAGGAGCCTCTCTCTCCACCAGGTGTACAGACCTTCGTTGGCGCCGGAGCCCTTTTTCCAGCGATAGACAGGATTGCCCCAGAGCTGGCCCTTGGGGCTGAAGTAGTCCGGAGGCACGCCAGCGATCCAGATAGGGCGGAGGGTGGAGCGCTCGAGATGGAAGCCCTCAGGGTTCGTCCAGACGTCGGCGCTGTCCAATCCCACATAGATGGGGATGTCGCCCACAAGCGAAATCCCTTTCTTGCGGGCGTGTCTTCGAAGGGCCTTCCACTGTTCGTCGAATGCCCACTGGGTGAACAGGTGGAACCGGATTTCGGAGGCCAGCTCAAGGGTCATACGCTCCAGCGCCTTTTCGTCCCGTAGCCGCAGTTCCTCCGGCCATGAGAGCAGGCCGGCCTGACCGAGATATTCCCTGATTGCCATGAAGTGTGCGTAGTGGCAGGCCCAATGGTTGGTTGCCGCGAACGAATCCAATTGATCCTGTCCGCCTCCAGACAGGAATGCTTGAAAGGCCTTCTTCAGTGCTCGCTGTTTGAACCGCTTGACCTTGGAGAACTCTACGAAATAGGGAGAAAACTCAGGAGCCCCTTCCAGATCTTTCTTTGAAAGGAGCCCGGCTTCCACCAGGGGATCCAGCCCTATTAACAAGGGATTGCCGGCAAAGGCGGACAGGGCCATGTAAGGTGAGTGGTGGAATGCGGAGCTGGTGGGCCCTAAAGGCAGGAACTGCCAATATCTCTGCCCGGCCTCTGCCAGGAAGTCGATGAACCTTTTGGCGGGCAAGCCGATGTCGCCGATGCCGTGGTCTCCAGGCAGGGAGGAGATATGGATCAGTATGCCCGCGGCCCGCTTGTATCCGCCGTCGCCCTTCAAAAAGCTGTTGAAAAGCGGCTTCATCACCCCTCCTCCAGGATCCTTTCCAACTCCTGTTCCAGGACCCGGAGGTGCCCGGCCTCCTCCTCGGTCATGAAGGCAAAGAACTCCCGGTGACTGTCGGCATGTTGCGACAGGCGCCAGTAGAGGTCCAGGGCCTGGGCCTCTATGCTCATGGCAGTGCCGATTATCCTGGAAAGGGCGGGCCCCTGGTGAAGCAGACGCTGGAGCTCCTGGTCCAGGGAGAGGGCCCCTTCTATTCTGTCGGCTATGATCTCGACCTGGCTGGAGGTGAGGCCCCGCCCCCACTCCTTGAGGAGCAAGGCCTTGTGGCGCTCCTCGAATCCAGCGAGCCGCTTCAAAAGCGCTACGGCCGCCGGATCGTCCACTGCCTCGGCCAGGGCGGAATAGAAGCGTCCCAGGTTGTGCTCCATGGAATAGGCTGCCACGAAGACCTCCTCGAAGTCTTCTGTGCCTATGAAGAGCTCGAGCCCGAACTCCGGGCCTCCAGACGCGACGAGCCCATTCCATGCCTTGATGCCCCCGCCGAGGTTGTACACCTCCTCGAATCCAGCTCCCTTCAGCATCCTTGCAGCAGCGGCGCTCCTCCCCCCTGAAGCACAATAGACAATGAGGGGACGGTCTCTTGGTATCTCGTCCATCCTGCTCCTGAGTTGGGCCAACGGGATCAGCACGGATTTGGGTATGTGGGCCCGTTCATACTCCTTTGGTTGACGGACGTCCAGGAGGGTAACTTCATCGCCTCTCTCTGTCTCTAACATGCGGCGCGCCTCTTCCGGGGTAATGGTCTCTATTTTCGAAAACAGAAGATTCTTCAGGTTCATGGGAACGCCTCCTGATTCCAGTTTAGCCCTTCCTGCATCAAGGCTTCAACTGGGCGGCCGTTGACTTGTGATGCGTTTGTGGGGCTCATGTGGCGATACGGGCATAAATGGCGGATTTATGAACAAAAAAGCGGGAAGAGATGGGACGGGCATCGGCCCGTGGCCTTTTCCGGGAAAGCCGCCGGGCAGGGCTGCCTCTTTTTCAAGGAATAGCCGCGGCCACGGTGAGCCGTCACGGATAGGAGCGGGCCCGGAAGGCCCGCCCGCTATCAGTGCTTGCCAGGGGCCAGCGGCGTGCCGCGCCTCTCATGGGTTATGTATGCCTCCAGGGCTATCATTCTTGGGTCGTCGGCCTTGAGGATATCCCCCTCAAGGGGATTCTGGATGCACCAGTTGATCATATCCCTCAGGCCCACCACCTTGCCTATCTGCTTCTGGAATTTAGGATAGGTCTCTGGATGGGTGTTGCTACCGTTGGGATGGCACATGTCGCACGAGACCTTGTTCTTGCCCAGGGAGCTGCTGTGAAACAGCTTCTCTCCCTCCTTGACAGCGGCCATGTACTCGGCCTGCCACTTCTTGAGGTCTTCCTTGGTGAACTCGTCCGCCACCGCGGCGCAGGTGCATCCCAGGGCCAGGATGGTAATGAATAGTATCAAGTTCTTCATAGCTGAGTCTCCTTTGTTTAGATCAATAGTGTTCTTGTGGGGGGATCCTCTTGGACGGCTCCTGGTATTCGGTGTCCACCAAATGGCCCTTGGCCTCGTCGTAGCGGAGTATGCGGTCCTTGTTCTCCCACAGCTTTAAGTGATTGGTTACGCGGCCGTCTTCGAGGTTGAGGATGGACCAGCCGGTGGCGTCTCGCTCCTTGAAGGGATCGGCGCGGTTCATGAACACCGTGAGTTTGGGCACCTCGTTGGGCTTCTGCTTGTAGCTCACCGGATAGGGCCACGGCCAAGCAGTTGACATCATCGCCTGGAAGGAGATGTTGCCGATCTGGTTGTAGAGGATCTGGTGCACATGGCCATGAAGCACGTTGACCTTCTCGAAGGGGGCAAGGATGGCCTGGACCTCTTCGGCGTCCTCGGTCCAGAAGTTCCAGGGTTTGAAGATCTTGTAGAGCGGCGAGTGTGACATGACTACCACCGGGGTTTTCTTGGATATACGGGACAGGTCCTTCTTGAGCCATTCAATCTGTTCTTTCTTGACCATGAAGGGGGAACCGTTGGGATTGTCCAAGCGGGCCATGTTCTGCATCCGCTCTTCAGGGCTCGCCCACTTGTTTATCCACTCGTCATAGGTGAGGATGCTGTTGAGCACCACGAAATGGACTCCCTTGTGGTCGAAGCTGTAGTAGAGGGGGCTTACCTTCTTCTCCCAGTACTCGCCCATGTCCAAATAAAAATCGTGCTCGCCCACTACCCATTTGACTGGATACCGCAGCCTGGACATGATTTCCAGGCCGTGGTCTATCTCCTCTCGCTTGCCCAACTGTGCAAGATCGCCTCCAAATACCACGAAGTCCGGCTTGATGGACATGAAGTTGCACTCCATGACCGCCTTTTTCAACCCCTTGTCGAAGTTGCGCACGAATTCCGAGCCACGGATATGGGTGAGATGGGAGTCTGATATGTACGCAAATGTGAAGTTTCTATGGTCCTGCTTGCCCCAAGAGACCTCGACCAGCCCCAGAGGAAGCGAGGCCGCGGCCGCGGCCGCCAGGCTCCCTTTGAGGAAGCGTCTTCTGTTAATGTTCTTTTTCATGATATCCTCCTGCTCTACTGTTTTTTGTTATAACGGGGGCTGGTGAGCGCCTTCATGAACTCCACCAGGTCCGCCTTCTCCTGTTCCGTGAGGTTCAAGGGCCTTATGCCGCTGTCGAGCATGGGGTTTTCCTCGCCGCCGCGGTTGTACAGCTCCATCACCTCTTCCAGCGTGGCTACGCTGCCGTCGTGCATATAGGGTGCGGTAACGGCGACGTTTCGCAGGGTGGGGGTCTTGAAGCGCCCGATATCCTCAAGCTCCAGTGTGACCACGAAGCGCCCGAGCTCGGAAAGCTCCCGCTTCTTCAGGACCGATTCATCAAGCTTCGTCCCCGCGGCCTTGGCTGCCCGCGCTTTCTCCACTATCTCGAAGAGAGAGCCCTCTATTAAGGTGAAGCCCACACCGAGGTTGTGAAACTTGTTGTCGGAGAACGTGGCACTGGTCTGGCCGATAGTGTGGCAGTCCTGGCACCGCGCCTTGGTGCGGAACAGCTCCAGGCCCCTGACGGCCGCCTCGCTCATGGCGGTCTTGTCCCCGCCATACATGTATCTGTCGAAGGGTGAATCACCCGAGACCAAGGTCCGCTCGAATGTTGCTATGGCCTTTACCACATGGTCTATAGAGATCTCTTTCGGTGTTATTCCGAAGACCCTTTTAAAGGCCTCCGTATAGGCTGGATCCTTTCTTATCACATCCAATATGGGGCCGTGGTCCTTCAGTCCGTGCTCCACGGGGTTCACGAAAGGGGCCTTGGCCTGCTCCTCCAGGGTTGCGGCCCTTCCATCCCAGAACTGGGAGGTGTAATAGGCGGCGTTCACTACGGTGGGCGAGTTCCTGGTGCCCTGCTGCCCTTTTATTCCCTTGGCAACGGTGAGGCCGTCGGCAAAGGCCTTGGAGGGATCGTGGCAAGTGGCGCAGCTCACCGTGCCGTCGGCGCTGAATCGCTTGTCCATAAACAGCCGCTCGCCCAGCGCGGCCTTTTCCGGGGTTACGGGATTGTCCGCGGGAACCGGGACGGGTGGAAGCCCCA
>WFVQ01000176.1 GCA_015491585.1 Deltaproteobacteria bacterium | reverse complement strand
GGGAGGCGTCCTCTGGCATCTCTGCTGCACAGTCCGTGGTCTGACTTGGAGAGACGGATGACAAAGCCAGTCTCTGAGGTCCTGCTTCTGCCTTGGCCCGGGCTTTCGTTTGTTTCATACCGTTCCCGAAGTTTTTCCTGTATGGTGTAGATTCCGGCTGGAATGGACGTAGTCCCTCCGATGGTCTCCAAAGGCGCCGTGAAGAAGGCTCCCTCCTCGAAGAGATAGAGTCTCATCTCCGCTGTGTCCAGGAGTATTCCCTCTGCAGGGTGGTCCTCTGGTATGATAACGGCCCGGGGCACGATTATCGGGGCCTTCCCTGGCGATTGGGGATCGATGCCTGGGTTGGCCTTCCTGAGCTTGTCGGAGGAGGTCCCGTTACGCGCGGCTATGTCTTGCAGCGTCTCCCCATTCTGCGGCCGGTCAAGGATGACCGATCCGTACAGGGTCCTTCCGGGCTGTAGGGAGTACCTCGTGAATGCGGATAGTTCCTGCGGCGATGCGGCGCAGAACCACGCCACCGCCGTCAATGTCAGGAAAAGACGGCGCTTCATACCCATACCTCCTCATACAGAGGATAATGGGTGAAGCGCCGTAAGTCACCATATTATCTCGAATACCGCCTTCCTGTTGCCTATGGAGAGCGTGTGGGGCCGCCTTCCCTGGGTCTCGGCCCTGTAACTGGCCTGGAGTTCGGCCATCATGCCGTCGAGGAGCTGGGAGAGGCTGCCTGGATACTTGCAATTGAGGACCAGGTCGCGTCCTCTCCACTGCCAGGAGACCACCCGCCCCTCTCCGGTTGCCTCGATGTTGTGCCTGAATAGGTCGAGGTCCATATCGTTGGCGTTGCGTACCACTATTTCATAGATCTGGCCCTTTCTGGCCCTGTCCGCCAGGGCGTTTACGATCTCCTTGGCCATGACCTTCTTGAGGCCCCTGAGGGCGAGCCGCTCGGAGGCCGCCTTAGCCACCCGTTCAGGCGCTACATAGACCGGCGTTCTCTCCGGGCTGTTCCTCACGGTGAAAAGGCGTTCGCCGTTTTCCAGATCCACAAGTGTGAGGGCAGCCTCGGTGGAAAAGCCTGGAGCGCCGCCTGAGGGGTTTGGAACCTTCTCCTGGCTGACCTTCATCCTGAAGAGATGGGTGGCCGCCGCACCGCCCTCCACGATCTGGAAGCCCAGTTCCCGCAGCTCTTTTGCGAGCCAGTTGCGGTACCTGGCAGGGGCGTCTATCGAGAACCTGGGCGCCCCCAGGGCCTCGAGATAGAGATCGACGTCCTTCATCAGCGCCGCGGTGTCTACCACCGCCCTTACCCTGACGTGGTAGTCGCCGCCGCGGCGCTCCTCACTTATCACGTCGTAGGTGGAGACATATCCTTCGGTCTGCGAGGCGATTATCTCGGCGACGTGCTTGCCGAACCGTCCGGCGCGCCCCCTTATGGCAACGCCGTTCACCTTTTCCAAGGCGTTCCTCAGCGCGTCCCTTATGGCCGACTTCCTGGCTGCAGATATGCCGGATCCATCGAGCGGCGCAAAGCCGTCGGCCTCGACGGTCTGCCTCCGTGACGCCTCTGGCCCCGCCATCGCGGAGTTTCGCTGGATTGCAGGTCTGGATGCGGCCCCCTGGCCGCCTGGAACGGACCGGAACCTGTCCCTTGCCTTGAGCCCTGCCTCGTCCAGGAGCAGTACTACGAACACCCTGTCCCCAACGGGTCCCTGGCGCCACACCCGTGCGCCATTGACATGGCCGTTGAACCTCTCAACCACCACGCTCCTGAACTCCTCGATCTTGGCCTTTTCCTTGCCGGCCGGGCCCTCTACGGTCCTGGCGGCCGTGTGGGAGCTAGAGGAGCCCGAGACCATGACGCCGTTGATGAATTGGTTCATCATCCTCAGGGCTTCGAGCCGGGCATGGGTATATGCCTTGGTCATGTCGTCCCTCGCAGGGACAACGCCCACCGAGACCACGTAGTAGCCGTGGACGTCGTCCTTGCCCGCCCTGGCGCCGCCGCCCGCGTCCACGAGGTCTCCGACGATGTCTATGAGGGTGTCGTTCCAGGCATAGACTAAGTTGCCGGTGGCCTGGTCGGCAGCGGCCACTTCAGGGAAGGCGGCCAGCAGCGCCAGGGCCACGGCCAGCGGCAGATAGAGCAGCGGCCTCATGGCCTTAATACTCCCAACCCTGGGGCGATCCGACGGAAACCGCGTAGATCGCGTGGCTCCTCAAGTAGTCCTGGCCCATGACCGTGAGTTTCTTCCTGATGTCCTGGGCCATTGGATCGTTTTTCCATGCGAGTATCTTGCCAGATCCCTTTGTTGCCGCAGGCGTCACTACGCCTGACGCGAGGGGTATGTCCACCCCACCGGCGCTCGTGAACAGCACCACGGTCTGCTTCTTGGCGAAGCCGTCACGTATCCCCTTGTCTATGGAGAAGCGGCCGTTGTAGTAGCCTACGACCCTGCCTCCAACCGGGAAGTAGTTCATCACCCTGTTGACCAGGACAGCGATCCCCCTGTTGGCGGCCTCGAGGTATGCCTCCATGAGCTGCTTCTGGTCGTGGATCTTGAAGCCGCCGAGGTACTTGCCGCTGATGCTCACGAAATAACGCTTGGGATCAGACTTGGCGGTGATGGGAGGGAAGCTGTGGACGATCTCCATAGTGCGGGGGTCGATGAGCTTGGCAGAGAGCCTGACGTAGAAGACGGCCTCTTCTCCGCCTCTCAGGGCCCGTTTGTTCCGGCCAAGTATGCTGGTGACCTCCAGGAGCCACTCCGGATTCTTGAGGTCCTCGTTCATGGCTATGTTGAACCGGTCGTCGGCGCTGTTCCTGAGGATCTGCCACGCTTTTTCCCTCTCGCTGGCAGTGGACTGCCGCGAATAGACGATGAATCTCTTGGTGCGGCTTATCTCGTTTTCGAGCAGGGTGTTCAGGGTGTGGTTGTCCAGGGAGCCGGGCTTGGACGGATCCTCGAAGTTTATCTGCTCGAAGTAGGCCGCTATTCTCACCTTCCTGAAGTAATTGATGTCGTAGTTGTCTGGAAGTTCGATGTTGGAAGAATATCTGTATCCAGCCCTGTTTGTGCTGACTATGGCCGAGGGGGTATTGAGGCTGGGGGCGCTGCTGGATACG
>WFVQ01000175.1 GCA_015491585.1 Deltaproteobacteria bacterium | reverse complement strand
TGGTCCAAGACATAACTATATTCCCAGCTCCTTTGCCAGCTCCTCTACGATCTCGGAGCCGTTTGAGACCGACTCCGCCACTTCATTCTCACTGAGCCCCAGCTCTTTCGCGAACCGTGTCAATTTTTTCATCTCCTCATCGGAATCAAGTGCCTTGGGTGCATCAGAGGCGGCGGCCGCCGCCCCTACCACGCTCTCCAGGAGTTCCATCTCCCGCAGGTCGTCCATTGACAAGACATGAAGTCCTATGGCACATACCAGTATGTCTGGGAGCCCCCATTCCCTGGCGATCCAGGCGCCTGCCTGCGCATGGGTCCAACTCAGTTCGTCCTCTTCGATCTTGTGGAGCGCTGCTCGGCCCTCCTTCCACCTGAAATAGACCTTCTTATAGACATCAAACCAGTCGGTGAGAAGGATGGGCAGAGCTATGTCCTGCATCAATCCGGCAGTGAAGGCATCATCTGGTTCGGCCCCTATTCTTGCCGCCAGCTCCCGGGCCACGACGGCCCTGAGCAGGGAATGGCGCCAGAAGACCTGTAGATCGAAGCCATCGAGATCAGGAGATCTGACCGTCTTGGTCATGGCATAGGAGACCGCCAGACTGCCTATCTCCTTAAGCCCCACGAAAGAGACAGCCTTGTTGACGCTGCTCACCGTTCCTGGAAGGCCGAACAGGGCCGAGTTGACCATCTTCAACAACTGGCTGCTGAGGCCAGGATCGGACTGTATAAGGGAAGAGACCTCATCTATAGGCGTATCAGGCTCCCTCACCATCCTGAGCAGGCGAGTGACCACTTCAGGACATGAAGGCACCTCGAAATCGGCGAATATCTTTTCAAAATCGCCGGTGGCCATTATTGTGTACCGATTGAGCCTTTTGAGCAGCGCCAGCATCTACTCTCCCCTCTAAGGCCTGGAGGCAAAGATGCCACTTAATATAACAGAACGGCTCCTTTGGCAAATGGCCAAACTGGGGCGGCTACGATTCTGGTACCTTGCTTCACACCTTAATCCCAAGGTGGTGAGCGCGCTCTTCATATTTTTCGCCTGCGCCGTCAGCATGCTTATCCTCGGGACAGCCGCCTACATTACTTCATGGCCCATGATCTTTCCATCCCTGGGGCCTACGATTTTTTTGATGTTCTATGCCCCGGCCTCGCCTATGGCCTCTCCCAGAAACGCGGTGCTGGGACACCTCTCCGCCGCGGTGATAGGATGGGTGATGCACTCCATCTATCTATACCTTGTGGCAAAGGGATTGATTGCGGAAAGCAGTCATGGGGTCTCATTCTGGGAGATAGCTACCAGCGCATGTTCTTTGGGATTGACAGGGATGTTCATGACCTTTACTGGGCTGCTCCATCCACCGGCGGCTTCTTCCACTATGATCGCCTCCCTCGGCCTCATGCGCGATTGGCACAACATCCCTATCTTGATAACCGCGGTCTCGCTGCTCTCGCTCCAGGCCTGGATAATGCACCGGTTCCACGGTATCAAATTCCCTGCCTGGTCTCCTGCCAGGAGCGAAAGGGGCCCGAGGATTCAGACCAAGCTGGGAGAGGTCCATTTTTCAAAAGGAAGGCCGACATCAGACGTGGAGGAGCTGGCAGACAGGCTCGTGGCCAGGCGCAAGGGGGCGGTCA
The DNA here is from genome assembly GCA_015491585.1 of Deltaproteobacteria bacterium. Lineage (GTDB taxonomy): Bacteria > Desulfobacterota > Dissulfuribacteria > Dissulfuribacterales > S140-46 > S140-46. The sequence goes on along the minus strand of WFVQ01000175.1, from coordinate 6,112 downwards.
AGAGAAATGGAAAAGGGGCGAAAGGCCGGATATAGGGGGGGTTTGCTTTTTCTGCCAATTGGAATATATATGCCTTAAAAATAGTTGAAGGGAGGAGTTCAAAATGCGCTTAATACTCTTGGGAGGGCCGGGGGCCGGTAAAGGCACTCAGGCCAAGTTCATAACCGAGAAGTTCGGAATTCCGCAGATCTCCACCGGCGATATGCTCAGGGCCGCCGTAAAGGAGGGTACGGAGCTCGGACTCGAGGCAAAGAAGTACATGGATGCCGGCCAGCTCGTTCCCGACGATGTCATAATCGGACTCGTCAAGGAGAGGATCAAGGAGCCCGACTGTGAGAAGGGGTTCCTTTTCGATGGCTTTCCAAGGACCATTCCCCAGGCCGAGGCCATGAAGGAGGCTGGCGTCCAGATCGACTACGTCGTGGAGATCGCGGTTCCTGATGAGGAGATCATCAAGAGGATGAGTGGCCGCAGAGTCCACCTCCCATCTGGAAGGACCTATCACGTCATATTCAATCCGCCCAAGGTGGAGGGCAAGGACGACGTCACCGGAGAGCCCCTGGTGCAGCGCGAGGACGACAAGGAAGAGACCGTTCGCAAGCGTCTCGAGGTCTATCATGCCCAGACCGAGCCACTCGTGGACTTTTACAAGAAGTGGCAGGAGTCGGGAGACGCCAATGCCCCCAAGTATGTCCGTATAGACGGTGTCGGTTCTGTCGATGACATCAAGAACAGGATCTTCGAGGCACTGGGAGCGAACTAGAAACCGCTTTAGGTTGTATGCCGAGAGGGGCCGGAAGGCCCCTTTTTTTGTGGCAGGAGAACCCTACGAATAAGCCCGTCAGTTCTCCCACCAGGTAAGCAACCCCATGTCGAACTTGTGGGCCAGCTCTTTCTTGAAGGGGTAACACCTGATGGTGAAACCTATCCTTCCGCTGGAGAGGCAGAACAGTTTGCCCGAAAAATAGTGGACCGGCCCATCCGACTCCTTGGTATACAAAAGGGGGAGGGGATGTCCCTCCACGATCTCGCCGTTTATGTCCAGGTGGCCTATATAGGCCTCCACTCGCACCTCTTTTGGATCCAAATGCCCCAGGTGCACGCCGACTTTTATGGGCAGCCTGTCTCCCACCTTTGGTGGCTGGTCCAGCGGGATATCCACAGATACGATTCTGACATCCCCCCACACCGAAGAAACCCGCTCCTTCCAGTGCACCAGCTCGGTAGCCTCTTTCCATGAATCGCTGGATAGGACGTTCCACTGCATCAGATTGGGGAGGTAGAAGCTGTTGGCATACTCCTCTACCATCCTGTTGGTGTTGAACACAGGGCAGAGAGTCATTATGGACTTCTTGATCATCTCCACCCATGCCAGCGGTATGTTGTGGCTAGAACGCGAATAGAAAAGGGGGATGACGGTATTCTCCAGAATGTCGTATAGGAGCTGGCTCTCCACCTCGTCCTGGTATGCGTGGTCTTGGTATTCCTCTCCTGAGCCTATGGCCCAGCCGTTCTCACCATTGAATGCCTCGTCCCACCAGCCATCCATGATGCTAAGGTTCAGGCCGCCGTTCGCCACCACCTTCATGCCGCTGGTGCCGCTGGCCTCTAAAGGCCGCCTTGGTGTATTGAGCCATACATCTACGCCCTGCACGAGGTGGCGGGCGACTTCGATGTCATAGTTCTCTATGAACACGATCCGGTTTCTCAGCTCTGGATCGTGGGCGTGCTTTACTACCTGGTGGATAAGCTCTTTGCCATCTTTGTCCTTTGGATGGGCCTTTCCCGCGAATATCAACTGGACCGGCCTCTCTGGATCGTTGAGCAAGGCCTTCAATCGGTCTATGTCGTGGAAGATCAGGTTGGCCCGCTTATACGTGGCGAACCGCCTGGCGAACCCTATGGTCAGACATTCCGGATCCAGAACCTCGTCGGCGTATTTAACCTGCCAGCCGTGGGCGCCTTTTTCCCTGAGCTGCTTCTTCAGCCTGCTCCTGGAGAATGATATGAGCCGCTCCCTGAGCCGCTCCCTGCAACGCCACAGTTCGAAAGCCGGGATTTCGGCGACTCGCTTCCATACGTTGTGGTTTGTGGGTTCATCTATCCACCTGGGGCCGAGATACCTCTTATACAGGGTGGCCATCTCGTTGGAGAGCCAGCCAAGGGTGTGGATGCCATTGGTGATATGGGTGATGGGGACTTCGTGAGGCGGAATCTGAGGCCAGATCTGGGCCCACATCTTGCGGGACACCTCTCCATGCAACCTGCTCACGCCGTTGGTCTGGGAGGCCATCTTTATGGCCAGAACGGCCATGCAGAAGGATTCCGACTGGTTGGATGGATCGATCCTGCCCAGGCCGATAAATTGTCCCATGTCTATACCCATAGCCGCCACCATCCTGCCGAAATAGCGGCTTATCAGGTCAGGGGGAAACCTGTCTATGCCAGCGGGAACGGGCGTGTGGGTGGTGAAGACATTGGTGGCCCGAACCACCTCGAACGCCTCGTTGAACGACAGGCCGTGTTTCACCACCAGTTGGCTCACCCGTTCCACTGCGAGGAATGCGGAGTGCCCCTCGTTCATGTGGCACACCGTGGGTGTCAGCCCCATGGCGTCCAGGGCCCTTATACCGCCTATGCCGAGGATGAGTTCTTGCTGCAACCTGGTCTCCAGGTCGCCTCCGTAGAGATGGGAGGTGATGCGCCTGTCCTCGGGCGAGTTCTGCTCCACATCGGTATCCAGCATGTAGATCTTGATCCTGCCGACGTTTATGGACCATACGGCCGCATATACGTCGCGCCCTGGAAACTCTACCTTGATCATGAGCTGCTGGCCGCTTTCGTCTTTGACCTGGGTGAGGGGCATATTGTAGAAGTCGTTGGAGGGATAGGTCTCCAGTTGCCAGCCGTCCGGGGTCAACTGCTGTTTGAAGTAGCCGTGCTTGTAGAGCAATCCCACACCAGAGAGCGGCAGGCCGAGGTCACTGGCGGATTTCATGTGGTCGCCGGCAAGTATGCCCAAGCCTCCTGAATAGAGAGGAAGCGATTCATGGAGCCCGAACTCGGCACTGAAGTAGGCTATCGTGCCGTGGGGCGAATCCCCTGAGACTTGCTGGCACCAGGTCTTTGCCTGGAGATAGCGGTCCAGCTCCCGTTCGATGTCCTCCATCCTTGAGATGAATATCTCGTCACGCTCCAGCTCGTCCAGGCGGCGCTGTTCGATGGAGCCGAGAAGGGCAACGGGATTGTGGTTACACCTTTCCCAGAGGTCGCGGTCCATGTCGTGGAATAGATAGATGGCCTCTGGCGTCCAGGTCCACCAGAGGTTGTAGGCTATCTTGAGCAGGGGAGAGAGCCTCTCAGGCAGGTTGGGAACGATGGTGACCTTTTTTACAATGGGCATCTCTTAGTCCTTTACCACGATCTCGTCGCCCTCAACGTCGATGGTGATCTGGGACGGGCGCTTCTGGGAGAAGAGGATGGAGTCTGCTATCCGGTCTTCCACCTCGTTCTGGAGCAGCCGGGACAGAGGCCTGGCGCCGAACTTGGGATCATGGCCACGCTCGGCAAGGAGCCTCTTGGCGGCCTCTGTTATGGTGATCTTGACCCGCTTCTTCTCCAGGCGCGATGCAATTTCCTTCACCGCCTTCTCGACGATGTGCTCCATGATCTCCAGGGAGAGGGGGTTGAATGGCACCATTGCATCGAGCCTGTTCCTGAACTCCGGCGTAAAGAGATTTTTTACGGCCTGTAACCCCTTGTCCCTGGCGTCGTCTCCGCTGCCTGCCCCGAAGCCTATGGAGCGGCTCTCCATCTCTCTCGCCCCGGCATTTGACGTCATGATGAGTATGACATGGTTGAAGGTGGCCTTTCTGCCTGTATTGTCCGTGAGAACCCCGTAATCCATGACCTGGAGCAGGATGTTGAAGATATCGGGATGGGCCTTCTCTATCTCGTCGAGCAGCAGGACGGAATAGGGGTGCTTCCGCACCGCCTCGGTCAACAGCCCCCCTTGTTCGAATCCCACATAGCCAGGGGGCGAACCGATGAGCCTGGCTACGGCGTGCTTCTCCATATACTCGCTCATGTCGAACCTAATGAATTCCACCCCGAGAACGGCCGCAGTCTGCCGGGCCAGCTCGGTCTTGCCCACTCCGGTGGGACCATAGAACAGGAACGATCCCATGGGTTTTTCTGGCGCGGCAAGCCCTGCCCTGGCCCTCTTGATGGCCTTGCAGAGGATCTCTATCCCCTCGTCCTGCCCGAATACCACCGACTTCAGCCTCGCCTCCAATTCGGCAAGCTTGGCGACGTCAGAGCGGCTCACGCTGGCCGCTGGGATGCGGGCCATCTTTGCTACCACCTTTTCTATCTGCCTCGAGGTGATCACTCTGCCTCTTCGGTGCCCCCCGTTTCCCGTCGATGGAGAGAGGCGTGCAAGGGCAGCGGCCTCGTCGATGACGTCTATGGCCTTGTCGGGCAAGTACCTGTCGGTGATGTATCTGGCCGAGAGCTCCACTGCGGCCCTTAGGGCTGAGTCGGAGTAGCGGACCTGGTGGTGCTCTTCGTACCTGGAGCGGAGACCTTTGAGGATCTCCACCGTCTCCTTTACCGAGGGCTCGGTGATCTCGATCTTCTGGAACCTCCTTGAAAGGGCGCGGTCCTTCTCGAAGAAATTCCTGTACTCTTCAAAGGTAGTGGATCCTATGCACTTGATCTGGCCCGTGGCCAGTGCTGGCTTGAGGATGTTGGAGGCATCCAGGGAGCCGCCGCTGGTGGCACCCGCTCCCACAAGCGTATGGATCTCGTCTATGAAGAGAATGGCGTTCTCCTGCTCTTTGAGTTCCGAGATCACGTTTTTGAGCCGCGCCTCGAAATCGCCCCGGTACTTCGTTCCTGCCAGAAGGGCGCCTATGTCCAGGCTGTAGATCTTGACCCCTTGAAGCAGTTCAGGGACCTCTCCGAGATGGACTTTGAGAGCCAACCCCTCGGCAAGGGCGGTCTTTCCCACACCTGGTTCCCCTACAAAGATGGGGTTGTTCTTCCTCCTCCTGCAGAGGATCTGCATGGTGCGCTGGAGCTCCCAGGCGCGCCCCACAAGGGGATCTATCTTGCCGTCTGCCGCAAGCGCGACCAGGTCCACGGTGAAGGACTCCAGGGCCGACCCCTTTTTTTCTGGGCCGCTCCTGGGGCCCCTGCTTTCTCTCCCTGGAAGGAGCAACGTCGGGAGCAGGGGAGGGCGATTTGGCCCAGGGCAGCTTGGTGACTCCATGAGAGATATAGTTCAATATATCCAGCCTGCTGATACCCTCTTCCTTCAGGAAATAGGCAGCGTAAGAATCCTCCTCGCTCATCAGGGCCGCAAGGAGATCACCGACGTCGGCCTCTTCCTTCCCCGACGCCTGGACGTGCATGATGGTCCTCTGGAGGACCCTTTGCAGGGCCGCGGTGGGCTGAGGGCCGGTGAAGGATGCATCCTCCACTTTGTCTATGTGGGACTCGAAGAACGCCTCAATCCTGATCTTGAGGTGGTGGAGGTCCCCTCCGCAGGAGCTGATTATGCGCGCGCCCTCGTCGTGGTGTATCAGCGCGTACAGGAGGTGTTCCAGTGAGAAGTATTCGTGCTGCCGGACGTGGGCCTCCCTGGCCGCTGCCCCCAGCATCAACTCAAGCTCTTTACTTATCATGCTCATATCAATCTACCTTTTGCATGGAGGCCCTTAGAGGATAGCCTGCCTTCCTGGCCCTCGAGTGGACCTCGTTTACTTTGGTCTCCGCTATCTCCTTGGTATAAGTGCCGCACACTCCTATGCCGTTTTTGTGAACGTTAAGCATGATGGAGGTCGCCTCAACCGGGCTCTTCCTGAACACCTCCTGCAGGATCTCCACCACAAAGTCCATGGTGGTATAGTCGTCGTTGTGGAGGAGAACCTGGTACATGGGAGGCTCCTCGATACCTTCATCGACCCTTTCTATGGTTTTGATGCCGGTATCTCTATCCATGCCTGGTCACTCCTCTTTTTGTTATCGGTCTGTCCCGCAAGGACTACAATTAGATTTTACCCTTCATCTCCATTTCTACAAGCCGTCCTAAGGGGCCATATGCTAACAC
>WFVQ01000174.1 GCA_015491585.1 Deltaproteobacteria bacterium | reverse complement strand
GAGATGTGTATAAGAGACAGGTATAGTGGCCGTGGTGGCGGCCATCTCCCTGGGCCTCACCCTGCTGGCGGTCAGGCTGGTCACCAGGCCGCTGAAGGCCCTGACCAGGGCGACTTACGAGTTTTCGGGGGGTTCCACCCCCCTCCCGGTGGACATCGACTCTAAAGACGAGATAGGCGAGCTGGCCCTGGCCTTCAACCGCATGGTGGAGAGGATCGCCAGGAGCCAGAGGGATCTGGAAGAGGTCAACGCGCGCCTGGAGGAGATGAACCAGACCCTGGAGACCCAGGTGGAAGAGCGCACCCAGGCCCTGAAGGAGACCATACGGCAGCTTCTGGAGGCAAGGGACGAGCTGCAGAACGCCTACGCAGAGATGAAACAGATGCACGACGTGAAGGCGGCCTTCCTGAGGAGCGCCTCCCATGAGTTGCGCACCCCTCTTACAGCCATAAAGGCCAACATAGACTACTTATGCAGCTATGAAAGGGACAGCATAAGCCAGGATGTCTACGACATGCTCAGGGTGGTGAGGAAGAATATAAACAACATCAGCTCAATGGTCGAAGAGATCCTGGAGATCGTGAGGCTGGAGTCCAGCCAGCTCCCCCTGCGCATCGGCGAGGTGAACCTGGTTGGGCTTATACAGGAGTGCGCCTCCGAGCTATCCATGCTCCAGCAGGAGATCGAGCTGGTAATGGAGCTGCCGGAGAGCCTGATTATAAAAGGGGACAGGAAGCGCCTCCACGACCTCTTCACTAATCTCCTGGGCAATGCCTACAAATTCACGCCCCACGGCGGGAAGGTGAAGGTCTCGGTCAAGATGGACGACAGGAGCATCATGGTGGAGGTGCGGGATACCGGTGTGGGCATACCCAAGGAACATCTGCCCCACATCTTCGAGCCCTTCTATCAGGTGACCAAGGCCAGAGGGGGAAGCGGCCTCGGGCTCGCCATCGTGAAGAGCATAGTGGAGCGCCACGGCGGCTGGATAGACGTTGAATCCAAACCTGGAAAGGGCGCGGCCTTTTTCATTTGGTTTCCAGGTGAACTCAGGATTTCTTGAAATAATTTCTTGAGTCCTGCTCCCGGCTGCCATAAGATAGAATACTTCTCCCCTCTGGTTGCGGTTTTGGTCAGGTGAGGGGATGGGGCCGCCATATGGCGGCGTTCATCACGCCTATCCTGGGAGGACGGCATGAGTGACGGTTCCTACAATATAGCCAAGGTTCTCGTGGTGGAGGATTTTTCCGATACCCTTGACATCCTCTGCAAAATCCTGGAGAAAAACCGTTTCTCCGTGGAACGGGCCACCTCTATGGAGGAGGCTCGGCAGATGCTGGAGACCTTCGGTCCGGACGTAGTCATCCTGGACATCAACCTTCCCGACGGTAGCGGCCTCGATCTGCTGCCTGAGATCAAGCAGGGCTATCCAGACACCGTGGTGATCCTGCTCACGGCCTACACAGACCTCGAGAACGCCATCAGGGCTGTCCAGGAGGGTGCAGACGACTTCCTCACCAAGCCGTTCGAGACAGAGTATCTGGTCCACTCTATCAGGCGCTCCCTGGAGAAAAAGCGGCTCAAGGAGAGGTTGCGCCAGGGCGAGAAGTTCCGCACCATAGGCGAGATGGCCGCGGGAATCGCCCACGACTTCAACAACATACTTGCGGCCATAGGCGCCCACTGCCAGGTCCTTGCCAAGAGGGTGTCGGAGGACGAGGGCCTGTCCAGCCATGTCGAGGCCATCCAGATGGCGGTAAAGGACGGGGCAGCGATGGTGGAACGGCTCCGTCATCTGGGCGGAAGGAAGAGCGAGATCGTCGAAGAGGTGCAGGTCAATCAGGTGGCCGAGGACGTGGTCCTGATGACCAAGCCCAAGTGGCATCACGAGATGCAGCAGAAGGGCAGGAACATCAAGGTGGAGACCGAGTTCGCCCAGTGCCCCAAGGTCAAGATAAATTCGTCCGACCTCAGGGAGGTCCTCATAAACCTCATCTTCAATGCAGTGGATGCCATGCCCAATGGAGGCATCCTCAGGGTCAGGACCTTTCACAACTCCGGATTGGTGACCTGCGAGGTCGAAGACAGCGGTATCGGGATGGACGGAGAGGTCCTCGAAAGGGTATTCGATCCTTTCTTTACCACCAAGGGGCACGGCACTGGCCTGGGCCTGTCGATATCGTACGCCATCATCCAGCAGTACGGCGGAGACATCCGCGTGGAGAGCTCGCCAGGAAAGGGCACCAAGTTCGCAATCGAACTCCCCGTGGGCTGAGCCGGCCCCCAGGCAACCTGGCCGCGTTTCCCCGAAGTTGCGCCTTCAAGGCCTATATGATAGTTAAGCATGGTGCCGCTACTCTTGCGGTGCTTGGTTGACAGTGCCTTCACGGTGGTAACGGGAGCGGATGGACAGGTAGAATGCTATTCCCCTTGGCCAAAGCAGCGTTTTTGACCGCCCTGCGCTGGTTAGCGGTGTGGGCGGTGGCCGTCTCCATCATTCTTGCCATATCGACTGTTTCTGCCGCCTCCGATGGAGAGGAACCGTGGCACGTGCTCGCGAACCGGATCCAGTTCTATCACGCGTCCCAGGTGGTAATAGGGGAGGGACAGTGCGAGGTCTGGCGCGGCGACCTGAGGATCAGGGCCGATTCCATAAGGTATAGCCTCAAGGAGAAGAAGGTCTGGGCCTATGGCTCGGTTGTGATCTCTATGACCGGAGACACCCTCACCGGAAGCGAGGGGGAGATGGACCTGGTCTCGAGGACAGGGGTGGTCAAGGACGCCCACCTCTTCCTTGCCAGGAACAACGTCCACTTGGTGGCGCGCTCTCTGGAGAAGAGCGGGCCGGAGGAGTACAGGGCCCAGGATGCCATAATAAGTACCTGCCCGCTGCCCAGGCAGGCCTGGAGCTTCAAGGCGAAGAAGCTGGAACTGGAGGTCACGGGAATGGCTGTGGCCAAAGGGGTGACCTTCAGGGTGCGGGAGCTGCCCGTGCTCTATTCCCCTTGGGTGGCCGTCCCCATCAACCGCTCCAGGAGGAGCGGCTTCCTCCTTCCCCACTTTGCCACTTCCTCGCGCAACGGCGTGGAGTTCGTGTTTCCCTTCTTCTGGGCCATAGGGGATAGCATGGATATGACGCTCTACGGCCATCCCATGAGCGAGAGGGGATGGATGCAGGGCATGGAGTTTCGCTACGCCCTCTCAGAAAAGGACAAGGGAATTTTCCGCTACAACGTCCTGGTGGATCAGTTGGACGACGACGACTTCAACAACGACGGCGACGTCAGGAGCAACGAGAAAAGGTGGTGGCTCAGGGCCAAGGCAGACCAGGAGCTGCCGCTGGGGTTAGAGGCAAAGCTGGACCTGGACCTGGTGAGCGACAGGGACTACCTCCTCGAATTCGATTCCGGCCCCATGTCCCATCACCGCACAAACCAGATCTTCCGCAAGGAGTTCCACCGCTCCCTGGCCGACGACACCGATCTCATCAGGCCCAGCACCTTCCAGGTAACCCGCGCCTGGGAGGATGCGTTCATGGGAAGCTCCATCAGGTATAACGACAACCAGGTGCCTGGAGAGCAAGACAAGACCGTGCAGACCGCACCGTTCCTGGGGGTGCAGGGATTCCAGAAGCGGCTGGGGAGGGGGCCGTTCTTCTACGACTTCAACACCTCATATGTGAATTACGTCAGGGAGGAGGGCATAAAGGAGCAGCGGTTCCACCTCGAACCAGGGATACACCTGCCCTATTCCATCGGCAGATGGGCCGACCTGAAGCTGGAGGGCAGGATAGAGGAGAGCCTCTATCTTACCAGCGGCAGCGGGGAGGAAGGCGGAGTGGACAACTCCGACAGCCGCTTCTCCTACCTGTTGGGCGCAGACCTCACCACCACCCTGGCCAGGAAGTTCAGGTTCAAGGGAGGGACCTACAAGAACTACATCCGGCCCAGGATCAGGTATGAATACCGTCCCTTCGTGAGCCAGGGCGACTTGCCGGACATCGACTTCCTGGACAGGCTGCCGCCGTTGAACAGGGTCACCTTCTCCCTGCTGAGCTTCGTCACGTCGAGGAAGGGTCTGGGCGGGGGCAGGGCCGCCTACTCCGATCTCTTCAGGATAAAGGCGGAGGAGAGCTTCGACGTGAGGGAGGAGATGCGGGACGATGCGCCAGACGATCCGAGACGGCCATTTTCCGACCTCTACCTGGAGATAGAGTTCCATCCCACCCCCCTCTCCATGTTGCGCTACGATACCACACTCAACTTCTACGGCCGCGGGGTGACCACCTACAACCTCCTGGGGCGGCTGGCCACTGAGAAGGGGAGCTCCGTGGACGTGGACTACCGCTACAACAAGGAGACCGACGTCAACGAGATAAATCTCAGGGCCGCGCTCAAGCTATCGAGGCAGTGGGAGGGGACCTTTTCCATAAATCGCTCTCTGGAGCAGGATACCACCTTCGAGTCCCAGTACGGGCTGCGGTATCAGTCCGGGTGCTGGGCCGTGAGGGGGGAGTACGTGGAGGATCAGGACGAGAGCAGCTTCATGCTGCACCTGGAGCTCCTGGGAATAGGCGGCTGGCAGCAGTTAAACTGATGGCGGCTTATTCCGTGTCCTCCAGAAGGTAGCCAACGGTCTTCATCTCTCCAGAGCCGCCTTTGAAG
>WFVQ01000173.1 GCA_015491585.1 Deltaproteobacteria bacterium | reverse complement strand
GACCTCGGGAATGTCGGCCAGGTACAGTGCAAACGAGATACTCACTGTACTGCCCCACTGCTCCCTCGACGATGCCCGCAGGATGCTTGATGACATAAAGGAGGACTTGCAGCACAAGGCCATCATGCAGCCCGAGGAGTATCCCAGGGCCTGCATGGACTTCTGCGTGAAGGCCGGGTTGGCCCAGGCCATCCGCGGCACCACCCTGGAGCGGCTCATCGAGGAGGCCAGGAGCAACATGGAAACAATAGCGGAACTTCGTTGTAATAGAGGTGGTCAAGAGCGATGAAGAAATATTCCCTGGAGACCTTAGTCGGCGTATTTGTGTTCATAGGCCTGGTATGTGTGGCCTATCTCACCATCAAGCTGGGCAAGATGGAGCTGTTCGGCGACAACTACTACACCATATACGCCAGGTTCCAGTCCGTGGCCGGTCTTAAAAAGGATAGCTCGGTAGAGATGGCCGGGGTCGAGATAGGCCGCATTGCCTCGATTACCTTGGACGTTAAGCAGAAGGTGGCCGTGGTTGCCATGAAGATCAAGAAGGAAGTCCCCATCTGCGACGATGCTATAGCCTCGGTGAAGACCAGCGGCCTCATAGGCGACAAGTATATCTCCATTACCCCTGGCGGTTCGGATACGTTACTTAAAGAAGGGGATTTCCTGACCGAGACCGAATCGGCACTTGATTTGGAGTCGCTAATAAGTAAATATGTATTCGGCGATGTAAATAGTAATGGTAATGATGATGAATTAAGGCTGGAGTAGTTCCATGAGATCGATTGCTACCGCTACGCTTGCTTTGTTTCTGTTTTTCTATGGGGTGTCGCCCGTCGGTGCCAGCGGAGAGGACTCGGCCTTGCAGTTCGTCCAGGTCAACGTCAACAAGGTCCTCGATATATTGCGTTCGTGCAAGAGCGGTACAAACTGCACCAAGGAGCAGAAGCGGCACAAGCTGTCTAAACTTGCCGATGAGCTTTTCGACTTCCGTGACATATCGAGGCGGGCCCTCGGCCGTAACGTGCGCCGTTTCAAGGAGGAGGAGTTCCAGCGCTTCGTGCAGCTCTTCTCCACTATGCTGAAGAACTACTATATAAACAAGATAGACGACTATTCCGACGAGAAGGTGGTCTTTGACAAGGAGATGAGGCTTTCCGAGGAGAAGTATCAGGTCAACACCAGGGTCATAATGTCTGACAAGGAGATCCCCATAGTATATAAACTGGCCAGGAAGGATGGTAAGTGGCGTGTGTACGACGTCCTCATAGAGGGGGTCAGCATGGTCAAGAACTACAGGAGTCAGTTCGATCAGATATTGAAGCGCAAGAAGCCGTCATATGTCCTGGCTCTCCTGGAGAAGAAGAATGCCAAGAGCGTTTACAAGTAGGGGGTGGCGCATGAAGGGATGGAAGTTGCTGGCCTTGGTGCTGGTGTCTCTCCTGGTCGTACAGGGCGGGGCCTGGGCCTCAGAAGGAGGAGAGGCCCTGGAAGAGGAAGGTGGGGACGAGGCCACCTATATGGTGGCGGACCCTCTGGAGCCGTGGAACCGCGCCATGTTCTCCTTCAACAACTTCGTCTATTTCAAGGCCACCAAGCCTGTGGCCAAGGGGTATGCTGCGGTGGTGCCCAAACCTGCGCGCACCGGCGTCAAGAACTTTTTTCGTAACCTGGGGTTCCCCATTAGGTTCGTCAATGAAGTTTTGCAAGGTAAGCTTCAAGGGGCCCAGCAGGAGCTGTTCAGCTTTCTCGTAAATACCACAATGGGCGTAGGCGGATTCGTGGACGCCGCATCCCGTTTCGAGACCCTGGCTACCTACGAAGAGGATACCGGCCAGACTCTGGGCAAGTGGGGAGTTGGGCAGGGAATATACATCGTCTGGCCTCTTCTGGGGCCATCCACAGTGAGGGATTCCTTCGGTTTTGCAGGCGATTACGTGCTGGATCCTGTGAGTTACGTTAACCCTATATGGCTCTCGTTCTCGGTGAGGGGCTATGAGGTTGTCAACGAGACCTCTCTATCCTTGGATGAGTACGAATCTCTCCTGGAGTCTTCCTTCGATCCGTACGTGGCGGTGAAGGACGCCTATCTCCAGCACCGCGCCTCCTTGGTGGAGAAGTAGATCAACCGCTGGGTTGGGTCTCCTTGAAGGCCATTTCGCACCACTTGGCAGAGGGGCAGGTGGCGCAGTCGTGGAAGGCGGTGACCTCCCCGGTTTCGCTTCTTCCGGTCAGCTTTAGGGAACACTCCCTGATTATCTCTATCTCTTCGGCATCCATGGTCTCCTCGATGTAGAGGATGTCGGCGAGCTTGGCGCAGAAGAGGCGCTCGCTGTTCAGGATGGAGAGGGCGGTGCGGTAACCCCGTTCCAGGATCTCCTTGACCTCCATGTCCACTGTCTTGGCGGTCTCGGGGCTCATGTGCCTAATTTGCATGCCGCCTCCCAGGAATTGGTTCCCTTCGGCTGCATAGGCAACAGGCCCAAGCCGTCCGCTCATGCCGAACTCCATCACCATCTTCGTCGCTATATCGGTGGCCTTTTGCAGGTCGTCGTAGGCGGATGTTGTCGTGGTGTTCGAGAAGAGCTCCTCGGCGGCCCTGCCCGCGAGGAGCATGGCTATCCTCGCCTCCAGATACTCCCTGGTGTAGCTTTTCTTCTCGCTGGAAAGAGACTGTTGCGTGACTCCCAGGCTCATGCCGCGGGGAATGACGCTGATCCTTGTCACCGGGTCGCATTCGGGTATAGACAGGGCCACCACCGCATGGCCTGCTTCGTGGTAGGCTATCACGCGGCGTTCCTCCTCGGACAGTAGGAGCCCTTTTTGCTCGATTCCCAAGGTGATCTTATCCTTAGCCGCTTCGAAATCGGATTCGTCCACCTGCTCTTTGCCGCGCCGCGCTGCGAGAAGGGCGGCCTCGTTCACCAGATTGGCCAGATCTGCTCCTGTGAACCCAGGGGTAGAGCGGGCTATCTCCATGAGGTCCACGTTTGGCGCCATCTTTATCTTGGAACCGTACAGCTTCAGGATCCTGTATCTCCCCTTGGCGTTGGGTGGCGGGACAGTTATCTGGCGGTCGAACCGCCCTGGCCTCAGAAGGGCCGGGTCCAGGACGTCGGGTCTGTTTGTCGCCCCGAGCACTATCACCGTGTCATCGGACTCGAAGCCATCCATCTCAACAAGGAGGGCGTTGAGTGTCTGCTCCCGTTCGTCCTGGCCAGGAAGGGACTCCGTTCCCCTGTGCCTGCCGATGGCATCTATCTCGTCGATGAAGACTATGCACGGCGCCCGCTTTTTGGCCTCCTTGAAGAGCTCCCTCACCCTCGACGCCCCGACGCCCACGAACATCTCGACGAAATCGGAGCCGCTGATACTGAAGAACGGGACACCGGCCTCGCCGGCTATGGCCTTCCCTATCAAGGTCTTCCCGGTGCCCGGCGGCCCTTGCAGCAGGACCCCCTTGGGTATCCTCCCCCCTAACCTGCTCACTTTGTGCGGCTCTCTGAGGAACAGGACGATCTCTTGGAGCTCCTCGATCACCTCTGGTATGCCAGCAACGTCCTTGAAGGTCACCTTTTTCCTGGGAGAGGCAGGCCTTATCCTGCCTGACTTTCCCTTGCCTGATGCAGCCACCCCTTCTCGAACCAGGGGGGTGAACAGCCTGCTCAGTAGCAGGAGGAGCAGGACTGCTCCGGCTCCTACAGCGGCCCGGAGATAGAGAGGGCTGCCTTTTATGGATACAGGGGTCCCACTCTTGACGAGCAGGTCCACTACTTGTCGCGGTTCGGCTACTCCGCACCGCATCCTGACCTGGTTGGCCAGCTCCAGCACGAGGCGTGAGCCCACGAGTTCAGCCCGCTCCACTGAACCAGAAGAGATAAGCTCCAGGCAATGGTTGTATGTGATGTCTTCGGCCTTGCCCTCGAAGTGAAACGGTATCATCACTACCACTCCAGCAACCACAATCACGCCAACCGAGATGGCAATAAGCAGTCCCTTCGACATATTCTCCTCCTTTGCCTGGATATTCTATCAGCTTGGAGCGGCGAAGATAAGTGGAATGTGGGCGGATCGGCAGAAAGATACTGATCTCGCATAATATCAACTACTTTTCCAAAAGTATCAGCTCAAATCGCTCAATGTTGAATTTTATCGGATGCAGTGTTATTTTCATGGCCATGCCGAACGTCTTGTTTGTTGGAGATGAGAGGAGGGAGCTGCCGGCATTTGCGGCCCTTTGCGCTGCAAGATCCTGGGGAGAGCGGGGTGTGGCCGACGCAGCGGTCAAGTCTGGCGCAGAGGAGTGGGACGATTCTTTTCTGGAGGCCCTTCGGAAGCTGGACCTGCCGCTCCCGCCGCCGCCACCTTCCCTGGAGAGGGTGAACCTCCTCGCCTTCGACCTGATAATCTACTTTTGTAGCGGAGACACCCCCCTGTTTTCCGGGCTTCCCGGCATACCGCCGGTGCTTCGATGGGACATGGAGCTTCTGTTTCCAGAGCTGGCATCAGGGAAAGGGTTCGATGCCGAGGTGCTGGAGAAGGTGAGGGAAATGGTGAAAGAGGTGGTCTCTCATGGCTACCTCGATGCCTTTCTCAATGCGCGGGGGCAGGCGGAGAGCGTGCTCGAGCACATTGACGAGGGGATAATCGCCCATGACGTATTCAGGAAGATCGTCTATTTCAACCGTGCAGCAGAGGAGATAACCGGTTACTCCAGGGAGGAGGTGTTGGGTAGGGATTGCCACGCTGTCTTTCCAGGCAAGTTCTGCGGTCAGCACTGCCACTTTTGCGATGGAAGCCCTGGTGGGTTCGAGGGCGAGGTCCGTTATCACCTGGTGTTCGGTACCAAGGCAGGGGAGGAGAAGCGGCTTGAGGTGTCGGTGCTTCCTATGAGGGATGAAGCAAGGCGCCTCATGGGCGTGGTCGCCTCGTTCCGGGATTATACCAGGGAGCACGATGCCCTGGAGCGGTGGCGCGCTGGAGAGGGGCTCCACGGGATAGTGGGGAGGCACCCCAAGATGAGGGAGCTCTTCCAGACCATCCAGGATCTGGCTTCCAGCGACGTGCCGGTCCTGATCCAGGGCGAGTCCGGGACCGGCAAGGAGTTGGTCGCTTCAGCCATACACGCTCTCGGGCCCAGGAATAAGGGGCTGTTCGTGCCGGTGAACTGCGGGGCGATTCCAGAACCACTTCTGGAGAGCGAGCTCTTCGGCCATGTCAAGGGGGCTTTCACCGGTGCCCTCAGAGACAAGAAGGGGAGGTTCGAGCTGGCCCACGGAGGCACTCTCTTCCTGGACGAGGTTGGAGACATCCCGCCTGCCATGCAGGTGAAGCTGTTGAGGGTGCTTCAGGACGGGATGATCTACAGGCTCGGGGACGAGAAGCCGAGGAAGGTCGATGTCAGGGTGGTGGCAGCCACCAACAAGGACATCGAGGAGGAGATACGCCAGGGCAGGTTCAGAGAGGACCTCTATTACCGCCTCTGCGTGGTGCCTGTGGTGATCCCACCTCTCAGGGAGCGCAAGAGCGACATCCCCCTCTTGGTGTACCACTTCATAGCCCAGGAGGCCCGTGAGGCCGGCAAGGAGGAGAAGGCGGTGTCCAATGCCGCCCTGCAGGCCCTAATTGCCTACCACTGGCCAGGCAACGTCCGAGAACTCAGGAACGCCATCCAATATGCGATGTTGAGGTGTAAATCGGGGCTGATCGACTTGCAGCACCTGCCGTCACACATCATGGGCAGGCCCCAGAGACGTGGTCGCAAGGTCTCTGCTCCGGGCAGGCCAAAGGCAAGGCTCTCGGTGGCCGAGGTCCTCAAGGCCCTCAATGAGACAGGAAATCACCGGAGCGATGCCGCCAGGCTGCTCGGGGTTTCCAGGGCCACTCTCTACCGCTTCATGAAGGAGCACAATCTGGCTTAACACCACCTTGTCT
>WFVQ01000172.1 GCA_015491585.1 Deltaproteobacteria bacterium | reverse complement strand
CACCAGGAGGTCGAACACCTGGTCCACCACCCAGTCCGGGCGCGCCGCTGGCTTGTCGATCTTGTTCACCACCACGATGATCGGCAACCTGTGGGCCAGGGCCTTCTTGAGCACGAAGAAGGTTTGCGGCATGGGGCCTTCCTGGGCATCGACCAGCAGCAGGGCGCCGTCGGCCATACGGAGGACCCGTTCCACCTGGCCGCCGAAATCGGCATGGCCCGGGGTGTCTATGATGTTTATGGTATGGTCTCCGTGTCTGTAGGCCCCATTCTTTGAGGTGATGGTAATGCCTCTCTCCTTCTCGAGATCCAAGGAGTCCATCACCCTCTCCTCCACTCCCTGGTTGCCGCGGAACATGCCGCTCTGGCGGAAGAGCTGGTCCACGAGGGTGGTCTTGCCGTGATCAACGTGGGCGATGATGGCCACGTTTCTCAATTTTTTCTTGAGGTTGTTGTCCACTGTTTCCATCCGGCTATTTAGATTGAACTGCGCGCAGGAATGGTCCGTACAGGCAGGACTGACAGCAGGGGCAACACACTACTCCTTTGTATGTGAATTGCAACCCCGAAGAGAAAAGATTGAAAACCTATCTTTACAATAGGATTTTTGTGTTTACTTTTCCTATATAAAAGATAGGAAATTTAGGAAGGGAGGTGGCTATGAAGTTTGTAAGCGGCATAGAGCCGGACGATACGCTTGACCTGGTGTGCAGGATGTGTCCCCTCCACCTGTTGGAGCCGGGAGAGCGGTTGAAGTGTCTCAAGACCGGTCAGGTGTTGGAGGTTCTCACCGATTACGACGGGGCGCTGGAGGACATCCCGGCATGGTGCCGGAGGTGCGGGCAGGAATTCGTCGGTATGGAGGAGGGGGAGGATTGTTACCGACTATACATACGCAAGGTGAAAGAGGTGGCATGATGAACCGGACAGTATACATGGATCACGCGGCTGCCACTCCGGTATCACCGGAGGTGGCGGAGGTTATGGAGCCTTTCCTCTCCGAGCGGTTCTGGAATCCTTCGGCCGTATATGACCTCGGGTATACAGCCAGGGAGGCGGTGGAGAGGGCCAGGGGGCAGGTTGCAGGACTCATAAACGCCACTCCAGAGGAGATAGTGTTCACCTCCTCGGGTGCCGAGGCCAACAACCTGGCGGTGAAGGGGATAGCCTTCGCCCATCCCAAAAAGGGGCGGCGTATAATCGTCTCCGCCATAGAACACCATTCGGTTCTCAACTCCGCCCGTTTTTTCGAGCGGCTGGACTACGAGGTGACGTTCCTCCCAGTGGACGGTCACGGCGTATTGGATCCAGCCAGGCTTGAGCAGGCGATAGACGGTGAGACCGTCCTGGTCTCGGTGATGTTGGCCAACAGCGAGATCGGCACCATAGAGCCTGTTGGGGAGCTGGCCAGGATAGCCCACGACCACGGCGCCTTTTTCCACACCGACGCCGTGGCTGCGGTGGGTACCATTCCTGTTGACGTCAAGGATCTGGGGGTGGACCTGCTCTCTTTGTCCGGTCCAGGGCTGGGAGGCCCCAAGGGGACCGGTGCCCTCTACTTCAAGAGGGGGACCCGCTTGATGCCCTTGATCCACGGTGGCATTCAGGAGGGAGGGCGGCGGGCAGGCACCGAGAACGTGCCTGGCATCGTAGGGCTGGGCAAGGCGGCGGAGCTGCGGCGGGCCGTGCTACATGAGCGGGCCGTGGAGCTGGCTGCATTGAGGGACCGGCTCGTGGATGGACTAATGGCCAGGGTCCCAAGGCTCAGATACACGGGCCATCCTAAGCAACGGCTGCCTGGCCATGCCAGTTTCTGCGTGGAGGGGATAGAAGGCGAGGCCCTGGTATTTCTCCTGAGTGCCAAGGGTATATATGCGAATACCGGTTCGGCGTGTGCTTCAAAGGCCCTGAAGGTGTCGCCGGTGCTGGTGGCCATCGGTCTGCCGGACGTGATAGCGCAGGGGTCGGTGGTCTTCACCTTGGACCATACCAACACGGCGGACCAGGTGGATTATGTGATAGAGGAATTCCCAGGAGCCGTGGAACGGCTCCGGGCAATGAGTCCGGTATGGAATCGGGAACAGGATGGTAAGGGAGATGAAGCTGACAACCAGGACCAGGTACGGAACGAGGCTCTTGGTAGAACTTGCGAAGCGGTTTGACGACGGGCCGGTGCAGCTCTCAGTGGTGGCCAAGGTCCAGGATCTTCCGCTGAAATACCTCGAACAATTGGTCATTCCCTTGAAGCGGGTCGGGCTGGTAAAGGGCGTCCGCGGCGTGAAGGGGGGGCACATGCTCGCCAGGCCACCTGGGAAGATTACGGTATGGGACGTCGTGGTTGCGATGGAAGAGGGGCCGGTGGCGCCCTGTGCAGCCGACCCTGCTGCGTGTGCCAGGTACTTCAGGTGCGAGACCAGGGGGATTTGGCAACGGATAGACAGGATGATATCGGAAGAGTTGAAGAGCATCACACTGTCCCGGCTCGTGGAAGACGGGACGGAAGGAGGATAGCCATGTACAGCGAAAAGGTGATGGAGCACTTCTCCAATCCCCGCAATACCGGCGAGCTCGCCGATGCCGACGGTGTCGGAGAGGTGGGCAACCCGGCCTGTGGCGATATGATGACCTTTTATATAAAGGTGAAAGATGGCAAGATAGAAGATGTGAAATACAAGACCTTCGGGTGTGTGGCGGCCATAGCGGTCTCGAGCATGGTCAGCGAGATGGTCAAGGGAAAGAGCCTGGAAGAGGCCAAGGCCATCACCAACAAGGCCGTTGCCGATGCGCTGGACGGCCTGCCCAAGCAGAAGATGCACTGCTCCAATCTCGGGGCCAAGGCGCTGAACGAGGCCATAAAGGATTACGAGGCCAAGGCGGCTGGATTTTCCCCAGGAACCGTAAGGCCAAAGCGGCCCAAGAGGCGGGTGGAATGTCCTAGTTGCGGCGTTCCCAATCCCATAACCGCCAAGTTTTGCATGAACTGTGGCGGCAAAATGGACGAATAGGAGGTGGAATCATGGCGAAGTTGGTGGTTGACCGAGAGCTATGTATAGGGTGCGGGACCTGCGTGGAACTCTGCCCCGACGTATTTGAACTCGACGACGAGGAGCGCTCCTTTGTAAAGGACGAGTCCGGATGCCAGTCGTGCGACTGCGAGGATGCTATAGCAAGCTGCCCGGCAGACGCCATAAGCTGGGAGGAGTAGTCTGATCGGATCCACTCCCAGGCAGACCACGCCCCAGCGGCAGGGTGCAAGGGGCGCCGGTCTCTATGGCCGCGGCGTGGATGGGCGGCAGCCTTCTCTCCAGAGGGCAAACAGAGCATCCAGATGTAGTCACTGGGGCAAAAAAGAAGGGGTTGGAGAAACAGATCCAACCCCTTGATTTTCTGTGGTGGGCCGTCAGGGTCTCGAACCCCGAACCTACTGATTAAGAGTCAGTTTTTTAGAGTTATGACCAAAGGTGAAGATAGGTGAACTATTGTGAAAAAAATACCTTGACATCAGTAGGTTATACTTTTACTATTGGTGCACGATAGTGACTTAAGATGAGGCAATTTACGGAATGGTCGTGGAAACTTTTGTGGATACCTTTGGGCAACGGATTCGTTGATTTTTGTCTTTTTTAGGCCTCAAACTGAGCCGTCTGGAGGCGCCGATGGGAGTCAAACTGCATGCGCTTAAGAAGTACCCGGGGGTGTATTACACCGAGAGCAGACGGCGGATGTATCACGGCAAACCCGACCGGACCTACTACATCCGCTTCAAGGACAAGGATGGGCGGGACATCAAGCAGAAGGTGGGGAAGCTGTCCGAGGGGGTGACGCCTGAGTAT
>WFVQ01000171.1 GCA_015491585.1 Deltaproteobacteria bacterium | reverse complement strand
TATCAGGAGTGTGGCGGGATCGAGCTGCAACGGTGGTATCTCCTTTTCGCCCCTCCCTTTTACCAGAGTGACGTTTATGTCCTTGCCGGTGGGATTAAGCTCGATTATGGCCTCGAACAGATCTTCGACCTGATCCACAGAGATAGGCAGACCGTTCTCTGATCTGGGTTCGTCTCTGTGTGTCCTTATGGCGAACCAGATGGGGAATCCCTGCTCCTTGGCCAGCAGCTTCAGCTCAGAGAGGACCTCCCTCACTTCGTCGTCGAATTTCAGGCCGTCGATGAGGGTGATCTGGGGATAGAATATCCCCTGCTCGGTCAGGTCTGCGAGGCGCTGTTCCAGGAGGTCCGCGGAAAACACCGAGGACTGGAACGTCATTATGAACCTATGTGGAAGTATGGTCTCCCAGAGCTCTTCGCTGTTATCGAGTTGGTAGCTCTCGGCGATGTTCTGGAAGACCTCGTCGTACCAGAGGGTGACCTTCTTGACCGGCTGATCCAGGCTGATATGGAGGACGTTCTTGCCCGTGAGCAGGCTGTCCAGCGCCAATTGCACGAGGAACGAGGTCTTTCCCACCCCGGCCCTGGCCAGCACTGCCCCGAATTCTCCCTCCTTGAGGGCGTTTCCATTCTCCTGGGCCAGAATCCTCAACGGGTTGCGTACGATCAGCTCTCTTTTGACCATTGTAATAGACCTTTCCCTTAGATATATGACATTGTCCCTGCGCCCGGACCTATCATGGCACCGGGCGCGACAGCCCTTGCAGTGCGACATCCCCAACCACTACACTAAGCGGCCTTTTTCTTCTCTTCCTGGGCCTTCTTGATGAGTTCGTCCGCGATGTTCTTGGGCACCTGGCGGTAGGTGGCGAACTCCATGGTGAACTGGGCCTTGCCCTGGGTAGCGGAGCGCAGCGTGGTGGAGTAGCCGAACATCTCCGACAGGGGCACCTCGGCTTCGATCACGCACATATCGCCCTCGTCCTGGGTCCCCAGGATCATGCCGCGCCTCTGGTTCAGGGAGCCCATGACGGCGCCTTGGAACTCGGTCGGGGTCTCGACAGAGACCTTCATAATGGGTTCCAGGATGGCGGGTTTGGCCTTGGAGTAACCCTGTTTGAAGGCCCCCCTGGCAGCGGCCTGGAACGCCATGTCCGAAGAGTCCACGGAGTGGGCCTGCCCGTCGTTTATGACGACCTTGACGCCGGTTACCGGAACGCCCAGCAGGCTGCCCTTTTCCATCGCCGCCTTGAACCCCTTCTCGCAGGAGGGGATGAACTCGGTGGGGATGGCCCCGCCCACGATCTGGCTCTCGAACACGAACTCTTCGTCCTGGATGGGCTCCATCCATCCTGCAACACGGCCGTATTGTCCTGCGCCGCCGGTCTGCTTCTTGTGGGTGTAGTCGAAGTCTGCACGCTGGGTGATGGTCTCACGGTAGGCCACCTGTGGCTGGCCCACGGTCACCTCGGCGTTGTACTCCCTCTTCATGCGCTCTATGTACACCTCCAGATGGAGCTCGCCCATCCCGGAGATGATGGTCTCTCCTGTCTCGTGATCCACATATGCCCGGAAGGTTGGGTCCTCCTTGGTGAACCTGTTCAGGGCCTTGGACATGTTGTCCTGCGCCTTGTTGTCCTTGGGGACGATGGCCAGGGATATGACCGGATCTGGCACGTGCATGGAGGTCATGGTGTAACGGATGCCTGGAGAAGTGAAGGTATCGCCTGATGCGCAGTCTATGCCGAAGAGCGCGCCGATGTAACCGGCCGGGATCTCCTCTATGTCCTCCATCTCGTTGGCGTGCATCCTGACCACGCGGCCTACCTTGGTCTTGTTGCCGGTGCGGCAGTTCACTATGAAGTCGCCTTTTCTCAATGTCCCCTGATAGACCCTGATGTACGTGAGCTGGCCGTAGCGGCCGTCTTCGAGCTTGAACGCCAGGCAGACCAGGGGCTCGTTGGGGTCTGGCTTGAGGATGACCTCGGCCTCGTCGTTCTCCACGTCGAGGGCGATGTTCTGGACCTCGGCCGGATGGGGGAGGTAGTAGTTCACGGCGTCGAGCAGGGGCTGCACGCCCTTGTTCTTGTAGGCGGAACCCATGAACACGGGGGTGAGCTCCCTGGTGAGGGTGCCCTTCCTGATGGCACTCCTCAGGAGGTCTTCCGGGACCTCGCCCTCGAGGGCCGCCTCCATCAGCTCCTCGGAGAACATAGAGGCCGCATCGATGAGCTCCTCCCTCTTGGCCTCGGCCTCGGCCCTGAACTCTTCTGGTATTTCCTCCTCGCGCACTATGTCTCCCTTTTCTCCATCGAAGTAGATGGCCTTCATGGAGACCAAATCTATGACCCCTTCGAATTCGTTCTCGAGGCCGATGGGGATCTGCATGGCCACGGCGTTGTGGTTGAGCTTCTCCCTGAGCTGGTCAACCACCTTCATGGGATTGGCGCCGCTGCGGTCGCACTTGTTGACGAAGGCGATGCACGGGACCTTGTAGCGGGACATCTGCCGGTCCACGGTGATGGACTGGGACTGGACGCCGCCCACCGAGCAGAGCACCAGCACACCGCCGTCCAGCACGCGCAGCGCCCTCTCCACCTCGATGGTGAAGTCAACGTGGCCCGGAGTATCGATTATGTTGATCTCGTGGTCTTTCCACTCGCAATAGGTGGCCGCGGAGGTGATGGTGATCCCGCGCTCCTTTTCCAGCTCCATGAAGTCCATGGTGGCGCCCACCCCGTCCTTTCCTCGCACGTCGTGTATGGCGTGGATGCGACGGGTGTAATAGAGAATCCTCTCGGTCAGGGTGGTCTTGCCAGCGTCGATATGGGCGCTGATGCCTATGTTGCGAACCTTTTCTACATCCCTTTTCATGACAAAAAACCTCACCAGCCAAAGAATTATACTTGCAGTTTCCTCGTCCTTGGAGCCTTGGGCCGATTCCACCCCAGGCCCAGGCCGTTCCAGGACTCTGTCCCGCCAGTCGTATCACCTATTGGCATATGCCTACAATCGATGGAAAACCGGTTGTGACGTAGCTCGAACCAGCGGACAATAGGAACCGGTGCCTGCACACGGGTTGCAAGCAGAGCGCTCTTTTACAGCTAATATTATATGTTGTCAAGTGAGTTCGTGACAGGATATCGCCGATTTTTAACGGGCTATCAGCGCGGCCTGCATGTGAGAAAAGCCGGGTTCGTCCTTGAAATAGGAACGGACTACGTTATCCTTCTTTTAGTCCTGAGCCCCGCCCGGGTGGTGGAACTGGTAGACACAAGGGACTTAAAATCCCTTGGAGCGTTGCTCCGTGCGGGTTCGATCCCCGCCCCGGGCACCAGAGGAAATGTGACGGAACTATGAGTTAGCTGTTCGGGTTCGTGAGGCCCCAAAAGATTTTCCGGTCTTTAAGGGTGTTAGTGGAGCATAATGTGGGACGGGCAGGGTCCATTAGAGTTGTTAAATATTCGTTTGATTGCTCAGTTGTAGAGGATGTAACGTGTCCGAGTTAGATAAAGTGGCCCGGATTTTTAAAGTTCTCTCTGTGGAGACTCGGGTGCGAATGATTGAGTTGCTCAAGTACCGTTCCCTGTGTGTGAACGCCCTTGCCCGGGAACTGGGCATTACTCCTGCCGCCGTGTCACAGCATCTGCGGGTGTTAAGGGACGCGGAAATCGTGACAGCTGAGAAAAGGGGCTATTTCGTACACTACCGGGTCAACGAGGTGACAATGGCCCAATGGAAAAAACTGGCCTGCCGCCTGTTGGCTCTGGAAAAGTAGCCCCCTTTTTTTGATGCATATGAAAGTATATACGCAATAACTAAAATAAAGGGGTGCCCATGAACCTGTTACACGTACAGATCAGAAAATTCCATAGGGAATCAGGAAGCATCCATGTGCGTAGATAGAGAAGACTTGCATAGGCTTTTCCTCTCTTTTCTCAGACTCGGCCTCACGGCCTTTGGCGGCCCCGCAATGGTAGCCTACATCCGGGAGCTTGCTGTAAAGAGAAACAAGTGGATCACGGAAGAATCATTCCGCCACGGTGTGGCCGTGTGCCAGTCCATACCAGGGGCGACGGCCATGCAGGTTGCAGCTTACGTAGGGCTCCGTGCGGGTGGGCCGCCTGGGGCCCTGGTCACCTACGTGGGCTTTGGCCTGCCTGCGTTCATAATGATGGTGGTTATGGCGGTTTTTTACGGCAGGGCCCACGAGATTGCTGCGGTGGCCTCGGCATTCAGGGGGCTGCAGGTGATCGTTGTCGCCCTGGTGGCTAACGCCACCTTGGATTTTGGTATGGCCTCCATAAAAAAATGGCAGGACGGGTTGCTGGCCCTCGGAGCCGCGGCGTTTCTTGTGTTACGGGGCAGTCCAATGATGGCGATCGCGGCTTCAGCGCTCCTGGGGCTGCTCCTTTACCAGAGGCCGGGGCAGCGCGTAGAGGGAAAATTGAAAACCGATAACGTAGCCTTGTTGAAGAACTTGGCGGCGCCACTGTTCCTGGTTCTGGCCCTGTTGGCAGCCCTGCTGGTTCTGTACTTCGCAGACCGGAAGCTTTTTGACCTGTCCGTCCTGATGCTGAAGGTGGATCTTTTTGCCTTCGGCGGCGGATATGCCTCTGTACCCCTAATGCTCCACGAGGTGGTGGGCGTACGGCACTGGATGGACAGCAAGACGTTCATGGACGGCATCGCTCTCGGCCAGGTAACTCCCGGTCCCATTGTGATCACAGCCACCTTTGTGGGCTATCTCCTAGCGGGGCTGCCGGGTGCCTTTGTTGGCACAGTGAGTATTTTCACCCCTTCCCTGGTAATCCTTATGGCGGTGGTTCCCTATTTTGACCGTATACAGGGTAATATCCTTTTCCAGAGAGGGCTTCGCGGGGCGCTGGTCTCTTTCGTGGGGTTGCTTCTCTCCGTGACCATACGGTTTTCCCTCGCTGTCCCCTGGGGTGCCGGCCAGGTGCTCATAGCCACTATCGCGTTTCTGGCATTGCGGCTCAGGATCGATATCCTTTGGGTTGTTTTGGCCGGGGCTGTCGTATCGGCGCTGATCCTGTGAAAGCGGCATGGTGATGGCGGGTAAAGATGAAGAGCTCATGCAGCAGGTGGCCGGGGGTGACCTCGACGCCTTCAATGAGATAATCAGGCGTCATCAACATGCTGCATGGAGGGTAGCCTATCGATTCCTTGGCGATCCCGCGGGAGCCGAGGACGTCGTCCAGGAGGCATTTCTCAGGATATTGTCCTCTGCTCCCAGATATAAGCCCAGCGCCGCTTTTTCCACATATCTTTATCATGTCGTGAGCAGGCTCTGTATCGACAGTGCCAGGAAGAAGCGGCCGGTCCTCCTCGGGACTCTTCCTGAAATGGTTGACTCCTCCCCTGATCCTGCCTCGTCCCTCGCCCGGAAAGACCGGGAGGCGCTGGTCCGGAAGGCCTTTGATGCACTTCCGCCCAGGCAACGGATGGCCGTCATCCTGAAATACTACGAGGAAATGAGCTACGGCGAGATCGCCCTGGCACTGGGGACAACGGTCAAGGCCGTGGAGCGGCTGCTCGGCCGGGCCAGGACCGCGCTGAGGGCCAGATTGTCCCATCTCAGGGAAAAATAGAACCCGCCGGGGGTTTTTCTTGCTCCATTCGTTTATTCACATAAGAAGCCGCAAGATAGAGGAGGGGATATGGAGTTTGCCGCCTACAGGTTTGATCGTGTAGAGTTTGCCGGCTCCCTGGGGGACCTGGGGACGCTCATCCCGCTTTCAGTAGCCCTGGTAATGGTCAATGGCCTGAGCTTTACCTCGGTGTTCCTGCTGGTTGGGCTTTTTTATCTCGCAACCGGGCTCTATTTCCGGCTTCCCATCCCGGTCCAGCCGCTCAAGGTGGTATCCGCAATCGCCATCGCCTTTCCGGACAAGATCACCTTGCCCGTGATGTCGGCTACTGGCCTCCTTTTCGGGGTGTTTCTCATTCTCCTCGCCTGCACGGGGGTGATCGACCAACTGGCAAGGCTTTTCACCAGGCCGATTGTCCGGGGCATCCAGCTTGGATTGGGCTTCATCCTTATAATGAAGGGCATCGCCTTTATCCGCAGGCAAGAGTTATTCGTCGCCGGGACAGGAGAGACGGCCCTTTTCCATGGTTTTCCGGTAAATCTCCTTGTGGGCGTCTCTGCGGTTGTTCTCGTCCTCTTCCTGCTTTCGAACCGCCGTTTCCCCGCTGCGCTGGTGGTGGTGGCCGCGGGCATATTCATCGGCATCCCCTTTGGATCTTTCAACGGCATGGATTGGCGCCTCGGACCGACCCCCATCGAGTTCTTCAAGCCCGGTATAGACGACTTCTTCAAGGCGCTATTTCTCCTGGTAATACCCCAGATTCCACTGACCATCGGAAACGCCATCATCGGTACCACTGATACGGCAAGGAACCTCTTCGGAAACGGTAAAGAGACAGAGAGGGTGTCGAATCGAAGCTTTTGCCTCAGCATGGGGATGGCGAACATCGCGGCCGGCCTCCTGGGGGCCATGCCCATGTGTCACGGCGCCGGGGGGCTTGCGGCCCACTACCGCTTCGGCGCAAGGACCGGGGGCTCGAACATCATGATCGGACTCCTTTTTATTGTGATTGCCACGGTCTTCGGGAGGACCGGCGTGGCCCTCCTCTCTTCAATACCGAATGCGGTCCTCGGCACCCTCCTCCTCTTTGCGGGCCTGGAACTGGCGCTTCTGGTCAGGGATGTTAAGGAGAGACGGGATCTTTTCATCGCCTTCCTGATCGCAGGCATCGGCCTTGCCACGACGAATATGAGCATCGCCTTTGCGTCTGGAATCGTCGTCTCCTGGCTCCTGAAATGGGGAAAGATCGAAATTTAGCATTTTAAGCCCACATGGAAGAGGGGGGTTCCCATTACCCGTGCGTTACACACTTTAAGAGGGCATTCGATGAGGTGCAAAAAGATAATTTCCAAACTCGGCGCCTATGTTGACGGCGAACTGCCTGAAAGGCTTTTCCGCAAGGTGGAATCACACCTCGCGTCCTGCAAAACCTGCCGGCAGGAACTCGAGGAGATCCGGGGGATGGATGAACTCCTCCAGGGCAGCCTCCCTGTTCCTCCGGTGCCCGAGGGGCTTTCCGCTCGAATCGTGGCCGGGGCCCGGAGAAGAGG
>WFVQ01000170.1 GCA_015491585.1 Deltaproteobacteria bacterium | reverse complement strand
CCCTTGGACCGCCCTCTATGCCTGTGAAGCGCAGCGTCAGATCTACATGGCGGCTCATGGCGTCGAGTGGGCGGTGCCTCGTGGCCATCACGATGAAGTTGACCCGGATATCCCCTTGCGAAACACTATCATGGCACCTGGCCTCGTCTACGAGGACTTCGAGAGCCCTTCTCGCGTCCAGGCCCGCTCTCGTATAGTTGTCGGGGGAGCACCTCACCTCCAAGTAACGGACATTCTCGCAGCAGGCATCGTCTATGAGGCGCTTCAGGGCCCGCCTAAGGCATCCCTCGGTCTGGAGCAGGGCGGAGCCACCCAAGTCGCCACAGGCCATATACCACTTCAGCGGATCCACGCCGGATTCTCGCTCCAAGCCAGGCCAGCCTATATGCCCCGTCTCCACGGATAGACGCCCGTCTCTGCTCAGGAGGAGTATCCGCTCGATGGGCAGTGCATCCAACAGGATGGCTGTCCCCTCGTGCCTCGCCAGCCCGCACCTCTCCCAAAGAGTTTCCAGCCCCTGGAGACAGTGGACCGCCCCATCTCCAGCCAAACGCCTCAGGTGCTCCGGGCCCACCTCCTCCAGCCCCACTTCCAAGACCCTTTCCATCCGTTTCCTGAGTTCAGTTCGTCTTTTTCGGTCTATCTTGCAATCGTCCAAGAGGCATGCGGATAGCTCCTTTAGCAGCTCTGCATCCTGGCATCCTCCCAGATGGCAGTGGAGATCGGCCTTGGGGAGCCGCCGAAGCCACTCCATATCCCTCTCTTCGCTCTCGGCTGAGGCGCCTATGCTCTGACAGAGAAATGAATCGAGCCGCTCCTTTGGGAAGAGATAGACTGAGCGGAAGGAGTCCCCCACCTCGTCCTTGATGAGATGCTCCCTGTGCTGCTCCACGAAGCGGCGCATGGGTATCCAGAAGACATTGAGTAACTGTCCGTCACCTCCATTTATGCCCTCGGTTATGGAGAGATAAGCTTTGCATCCGTAAAACAGGCCCGCCTCGACGATTCGTTGGGTTATGGTCTTGCGTCCGCCGGAAGAGATGACGAGATCCTGCCCCGCATAACTCTTGACCGCCTCATAGACCTTCTCCCGCATGGCCTCGTCGTCTCCGGCGGTTCTGATGTCGTCGCAGTCTAACTCCACGAGTTCGAGGTCAACCTCATGGTAACGCTCGGCCAGCCATTTGTTCACCTCTGCCATCTTCTCCCTTACCGTCTTGGTGCAGACGAGGATCACCCGTGCCAAGGGCTTCGTGCACACCTGTCTCTGTATATTCTCGGCCTCATCGGGCATTGCGTATTGATATTGCCCTCCCTTGGAAAGGAAATCCACCAGTTCGAATACGAGCTCCACATTTCCAAGAGCAGTGAAAAGGGTCAGGCCGTCATCAACACTAAGAGACATGGGGCGCATTCCCTATTTTCAGTAGAGGCATAGGAAGCCCCGCCCTGCCACCGGGAAGCTGCTTTGCCCTTTTTAGGATGTCCGGGCAGGCGACCTTGGCCGCATGGTCCAGAAAGCCCTCGATGACATTGGCGACCTTTACATATTTTTCTGTGCCTATAGGCTCGAAGCCGTGGGCCAGGAATGAAAGATTACGCACCTTGAGTACGTCGAGGATGCGGCTCTCCTGCTCCATGAAGAGCCTTCCCACTGGATCTCCAAGCAGATCCAGCAGCCGATATGTGTCGTGGAGAGCGGTTTGGAGGATGCCCTTACCCTCGATCACCCTTTTGCGGAAATAATCGAACTCTTCGCCGGGCAACCTCTCCTTTAACTCTGCAAACGGAATCTCTCCGCTGTTCCATCCAAACCGTTCCTTTAGGCGCGTCTGGGCCATGAGCTCAGTGGCCCGGTAGAGCCGTGCAACGGCATCGTCGAACCGCCCCTGCATGGCGCGCCTGCGGGCATTGTTCACGAGATCGAAGACTACCATATAGCCGCGCCTTATCTCGTCCTTTCCGGCAAGTCCCCGCAACGCCCCGAGATACTCTCCTGAAAGGTGGGGGACCATCTCCAGACAGCCGAGCGCATCAGCATACTGGAAACGGTCCCAAAGAGACAGCCCTTCGGCAAAGCTCCGCAGCTCCAGCCAACGGCGCTTACTCTCACCTGCCTCAGCGATCTTCAGGAATGCAGAGGCCACCTCTTGGGCCATGGAGTAATCAAGGGCTGCGAAGGCCTGCCTGAATAGGGACAGATACCGATCCTCGAGGATACTCCCCGCAGAAACAGGAACGGCCACGTCACCGCCGGTTACCCGGTGACAGTCTCGCCTCAACCCCTGATTCAAGGCTAGATCCCATCCAAATGATATGGCGACCAGCGTCAGGGCCGCAGACATGGTCTTGGTCCCGCCGGTGAAATTGGCCACCACCTCTGCGTCTGGATACAGCTCCACCATCTCGGCGCAGCGCCGCTTCAGCTCTGCGTAACACCTGTCCAGATCGTCTATCGCATCATGGCCGAGGACCCACTTCTCATATCGCTCTTCATCGAGACCAGCTTGAGCCACAATGGAGGGACGATTCTCATCGTTGTCTCCGAAAGAGCAGGGCCTGCCCTCACCGTCCACCTGCCTTTCACTGCCGGCTCTTCCCCCTTTGCTGCACACGAAGAAGACCTTGTCATACTGCTCGGATGTTATCGCATTTACGATGGGGGCACAGCTTCCGCCCACGGTGACAACAAGAATCCTTTTACCCATTCTTTCCATTGACCTTCTCTAAAAACGCCAAAACCGCCTCACGAAACCCCTCCAGCGGTTCGAGCCTTTCCAGAAAATCGTAGAGCATTCCATAATCTATATCCCAATAGATGTGGGCAATAAAATTTCTCAGGCCCGCCAGCTCCTCCATCCGCCGGCCAAGGTCGCCCTCTATCACTCCAGCCTCCATCAACACGACAAAACAGTCCCTATAGGTGTCTGGAACCCGCATGCTGAGGGCAGAGGCGATGTGAAAGCAAATATCTATGCTCACCATGCCTATCCGATAAAAAAGCTGTTCCATTGCATACCTGTCGCGGGAGGATATGAGCTGCTCCCTGTCCAGGTTCCGCATTGCCATGAGTTCGGTCAATGCCTCGTCGAATAACCCCAGCAGTTTCAGGAGTTTATCCCTGTTAAACGCCGAACCTCTCTGCATAGAATTCTTCCACCAATGGCCTGAAATCCATCTCGTCAATCCATGCCTTGAAACGGAACTCCAGCCACAGCCCTCCATCTTCTACGATTATCGGAATCCCCTTCTTCGCAATCTCGGCCCTGAGAAGCACAGCTGGCACATCTATCCCTATCACATCGAATTGATACCCTACTCCCTTCTCGAGACGCTGGGCAAGATACAAAAGCTCTCCTCTCGAAGGCGGCCGTCCCCCTTCCATAGCGACCATGACGTCTATGTCCCTGAACCGCTCCCTCTCCACAAAAGAGCCAAAAAGGACGGCCAGAGAGCATCCTTCACTCTCAAGGATACGCTTTATTGCTGTCCTAATGTGTTGCTTATCCATTATCAAACGTTTTTCAATCGTTGCTTTGGTCAAGGCATCTAATATAAAAGCTATCTATAAACCATTTCGTGTTCATCTTTCTGGTATAAAATCTATCTTCTCCTCGAAATCCATTCCAAAAACTTCCTTTATATTGCCTTATGAAAGTAGATACTTCAGCGATATCTGAACCATTGTTTCTATTTTTGAAGAAAAAAGTCAAATTCAACTGAGGGCACGTCAATCTGTATCCTCCTCTTATCCTACCGGAAACTTTCAACTTTGTGCTATGTGAATGCCAATATACTTTTAATTCATATCCGTTTTTATAAAGTGTAGTTGTGCCTGATGATCCCCCATAAGCAAAAGATGTAAATAAAACCGCAATAAAACAAGTTAATAGACAAAGATATTGCTTTCTGCTTTTATAAAGCGATATTTTCGCAATAACATTGACGTTATCTATCATAGATACCATTTATCTTCTCCTTGTTCTCAATATGCTAATTTTATTACTGTACTTCAGCAACAATTTTATCAAATTCAGCCACCCATGCTTTCTCTTTTTTGCGTGCCTTTTTAATATGGTCTTTGAAGCGTTTTCCCAATAAAGCGATAGCTTTCTTCTTCAACTCTTTGCTCTCTGCTCCTCTTATTTT
>WFVQ01000169.1 GCA_015491585.1 Deltaproteobacteria bacterium | reverse complement strand
GCGGGCCCGGCAACAACGGAGGGGACGGCTTCGTGGCCGCCAGATGGCTGGACCATTGGGGCTGGCCGGTTCGCCTTTTTCTGCTGGTGGAGCCTGGCCGCTACCGCGGAGACGCAGGGGCCAACCTGGCCCTCGTGCAGCGGCTCGGCATGGAGCCGGTTGACCTGTCCGGCGGGGACCTCTCCCCACTTGCCCAGGCACTGCGTCATGGAGGCGTTGTGGTGGACGCTATCTTCGGAACAGGGCTCTCCCGCCATGTGGAAGGACGGTTCGCGGAGGCCATAAGGCTCATAAACTCATCTGGCCTTCCGGTGGCGGCCGTGGACATCCCCTCCGGCCTCTCCGGTCTCTCCGGCAGGCCGCTGGGCGAGGCGGTGAGGGCGGATCTCACCGTGACAATGGCCTATCCGAAGGTGGGGCATGTACTCTATCCCGGGCGCGAGCTCACAGGCCGGCTGGAGGTGTGGGACATCGGCATCCCTGATCCGAGGCGGCTCGGCGAAGGGGTGCGGCGCCTGTTCCTCGATGACGCTGAGGCCCGGAGGCTCATCAGGCCCAGGCCAGCGGCCGGGCACAAGGGGACCTTCGGCCATCTCCTGGCAGTGGCAGGCTCCAGGGGCAAGTCAGGGGCCGCCGAGCTGCTCGCCTTGGGCGCCTTTGGCGCCGGCGCGGGATTGGTCACCGTTGCTAGCCCCGCGCCAGTGCAGGAGGTCTTGGCGGTCAAGCTCACCGAGGCCATGACCGAACCGCTTCCCCATGATAAAGGGGAGGTCTCCCCCTCCGCCGCAGAGGTGGTGGAGCGGCTGCTGGCCAGGAAGAAGGCGGTTGCAGTGGGGCCGGGGCTCGGCACAGGACCCTGGGCCACAGACCTGGTGCGCTGGCTGGTTTCCAACTGCGCCTTGCCCGTGGTGGCCGACGCCGATGCCCTCAACTGCCTCTCCACCGATCCCTCCATACTCTCGGCCAGTGTATCGCCGTGGGTGCTCACTCCCCACCCAGGCGAGATGGCGAGGCTCATGGACTCCACTGTGGACGCCATCCAGGCGGACCGGATCTCCGCTGCCGCATCCCTGGCCTCCAGCACCAAGGCAGTGGTGGTCCTCAAGGGCGCGGATACGGTGATCGCCTCTCCAGACGGCCGGACAGCGGTGAATGGCTCCGGCAACTCCGGCATGGGCAGCGGTGGCATGGGCGATGTGCTCACCGGGATCATAGGGGCCCTTCTGGCCCAGGGGTATCCGCCGTTTGAGGCCGCCTGCCTGGGAGTTTTCGTCCACGGCCATGCAGCGGACCTGCTTGCGGCGGCCAAGGGGCCCTGGGGATACGTTGCTTCCGACGTCGCCAGATGGCTTCCGCGCTCTTGGGCAGTTCTCACAGGGGGCAGCGGGTGAGCGGATCTCTGCTGCTCCATTGCTGCTGCGGCCCATGCACCCTCTTCCCGGCCAGGGTCTTGAGGAAAGGCGGCGAAGATGTCGTGGGCTTCTTCTGCAATCCCAACATCCATCCGTTCCGCGAGTACGAGAGAAGGGTGGAGGCGATGGAGCAGGTTGCCGCATACTTGGACATGGCTATCTTATGGGACCGGAAAGGGTACGACCTCGACGGGTGGCTCGCCGGGCTGTCGGGTGAGACATCGCACCCCGCGCGCTGCATGGCCTGCTACAGGACGAGGCTGAGGAGAACAGCGGAGGCGGCGGCGGCGCACGGCTACAGGCGTTTCACCACCACCCTCCTCTACAGCAGGTACCAGCAGCACGGGGCCATAGTTGAGGTATGCAGAGAGCTCGCCCTGGCCTATGGGCTGGAGTTCGTCTATCATGATTTCCGCGAGGGCTGGGCCGAGGGGATCGAGATGGCCAAGGAGCTGGGGATATACCGGCAGCCCTACTGCGGATGCATATTCAGCGAGAGGGAACGGTATGCCGGGCGGGAGAGGCGCCTGAGGGAACGTCTTGCAAAGGAGGTGAGGTGAATCCCATGCCAGAGTTGGGAAAGGTTTTATTGGTTATCGGCCTGGTGTGCGCGGGAATCGGCCTGCTGTTGATGGTCGGGCCGCGGATCCCGTTTCTTGGGCATCTGCCAGGGGACATCGTGATCAGGAAGGGGAACTTCGTCTTCTACTTTCCTCTTGCCACCTGTATCCTCGTCAGCCTGGCGCTCACCCTCCTCTTCTCTCTGTTCAGGCGATGACCAGGCGGGAGCTCTTCAGGCGGCTGGCTCTGGCCGGGGGAGCGGTGGCCTTCGGCTATCCCTTCCTGTCGTTCGTGTCTCGGCAGCGTTACCGTCCCCCCCGCGAGGTGAAAATCAGGAAGCCCCTCCAAAAGGGGGAACGGGTGGAGGAGAAGGACTTCGTCCTCTTCATGACCGGCGATGGACCAGTGGCGGTCTCGCGCCACTGTACCCATCTTGGTTGCATTTTGACCTTCGTCCCCGAGGAGGAGCTGTTCATCTG
>WFVQ01000168.1 GCA_015491585.1 Deltaproteobacteria bacterium | reverse complement strand
TGTGTATAAGAGACAGGCCCTTGTGAACCTGCTTCCCCTGGACCGCAAGGCAGGTGAGAAGGTGGCCGCCGTCATTCCGGTTAGGGAGTTCGATCCTGACAAGTTCGTTACCATCGCAACGCGGAACGGTGTGGTTAAAAAGACCCCTCTCAAGGAGTTCTCAAGGCCGCGGCCTGCCGGGATCATCGCCCAGAAGGTGCCGGATGGCGACGAGCTCATTGCGGCTTCCATCACCAACGGCAGCCAGCACATATTCCTGGGCACGAGGAACGGACAGGCTATTCGTTTCCCGGAGAGCGATCTGCGGCCTATGGGGCGCATCAGCGCAGGAGTCAGGGGCATCAATCTCTCGCAGGGAGACGAGGTTGTGGGCATGGTTGTCGTTGACGGAGGCGAGGGCACCATCCTGACAGTTACAGAGCTTGGATACGGCAAGCGTACCTCGGTTTCCGAGTACAGGCTACAGTCCAGGGGAGGCAAGGGGATTCGCAACATCAAACTCACCGAGAAGACCGGCAGGGTGGTGGGTACACTGAGCGTCAGCGACTTGGACGAGATCATGCTCATAGGTGCCGGCGGCAATATAATCAGGATAGGCGTGAAAGACATTCGTGTCATGGGAAGGGCAACCCAGGGGGTGCGTCTCATGCAGTTGAAGGAGGGCGAAAGGCTGGCTGCTGTGGCGAGGCTGGCCGAGAACGATGAGTAGCTGCTGGGAGAGGATAGCGGTCCTCGGTGCGGGCAGCTGGGGCACCGCCCTGGGAGTGCTCCTTGCCGGTAAGGGGCTGGATGTGCGTCTCTGGGCCAGGAGGGATGAGTTCGCCGCAGAGCTCCGCAAGGCGGCCGAAAACAGGCTCTACCTGCCTGGAATAGGGTTCCCTCCAACGCTGCGGCCCACCTCTTCCCTGGATGAGGCACTGGATGGGGCCCAGGTCCTGCTTTTCGTGGTCCCTTCCCACGGTTTCAGGGGAGTCGCCAGGCAGGTCGCCGAGGTGATCGCGAATCAGCCCCTGGAGGTGGAGGCAGTGGTCTCTGCCACCAAGGGCATCGAGAACGATACCCTGGAGGTGATGACCTCTGTGCTGGCCGACGAGCTGCCGGCCGCGGTCTCGGAGCGTGCCGCGGTGCTTTCCGGTCCCAGCTTCGCCGACGAGGTCGCCAAGGGGATGCCTACGGCCGTGACCATTGCGTCGGCGGATCAGTCCCTTTCATCTGCCCTGAGAGAACTCTTTTCCACTCCGTTTCTCCGCGCCTATTCCAGCGCAGACATCATCGGGGTCCAGCTCGGCGGAACGGTCAAGAACGTCATGGCCATCGCCGTAGGGATCAGCGATGGCATGGGGTTCGGTTCCAACACCAGGGCCGCGCTCATAACCCGCGGGCTGGCCGAGATGGCCCGTCTCGGTGTGGCTATGGGGGCGGAACCCCTCACCTTTTCGGGCCTTGCGGGAGTGGGCGATCTTGTGCTCACTTGCACCGGCGACCTCAGCCGTAACCGCAGGGTGGGGCTTGAGCTAGGACGAGGCAGGTCGCTTGAGGAGATACTTTCGTCCATGAAGATGGTGGCTGAAGGTGTCAGGAACACCTATTCGGTCCAGCGATTGGCAGAGCGCTATTCGGTTGAGATGCCAATCACCCAGTGTGTGTACAGGGTGCTTTACGAAGGTTATGGCCCAAGGGAGGCGGTGGAGGAGCTCATGGCCAGGCCCTTGAAGGACGAGATCAGGTTCTTTTGATCCCAGGACGGCACGGATATGCGCTGGCAGCGTGACAGAAGTTACCGTGCCACAATGGGGCGGCCAGGCCTTGTTCAATTCGGCTGCCGGCTGAAGGAGACAGATCTCCATTGCCAGGCACCCAGGGACCTCACCAGGGAGGTGGAGCGGTGGGTGCTGGAACTCAGGATGGCCATAGAGGATTATGTGGCCTCCCATCCCGGTTTCATAGAGAGCAAGGTTCCCCTTCCAATGGATGAGACCGCTCCTCCAGTGGTGCGGGAGATGCTCAACGCCGGCATCTCGGCCGGAGTCGGTCCTATGGCCGCAGTGGCAGGCGCCATTGCCCAGGCTGTGGGCCGGCGTATAGTGACCGAGGCTGGAGGAGAGGCCATTGTGGAGAATGGAGGAGATATCTATCTCTGTTGCAAGGGAGACGCCGTGGTGACGGTGTATGCCGGCAGCTCTCCCTTGTCAGGGCGGATCGGGATCAAGATATATTCTGGTCAGATGCCTCTGGGCGTCTGTACTTCTTCTGGCACTGTCGGGCACTCCAGGAGCATGGGCCGGGCGGATTCGGTGACTGTTCTGGCCTCCGACGCTGCGGTTGCAGATGCATGGGCGACGGCCCTGGGCAACGTGGTAAAAGGGCCTGGAGACATACCGGCTGTGCTGAAGATCATGGAAGAGGCACCGGAGATTGCAGGAGGCCTGGTGATCGTCGGCAAGAGGATGGGGGCCTGGGGAGAACTGGAATTGGTCGTCCCGGGAAGGGGCTCACTGCATTGACACCGTGAGCACCTCCTCCAGCGAAGTTATTCCCGAGATCAGCTTGTTACAGGCGTCGTAGGAGAGGAGGGTCATGCCAGCCTTGAACCCAGCTTTTCGGATTTGTTCCTCTTCTTCGCCGGCGTGGATCATACCCTTTATCTCGTCGTTGACAGGGAGCACCTCGTATACTCCTATTCTGCCATAGTAGCCGGTCTGGCGGCACAGGGAGCATCCTTCCCCCTCTTGTACTGTTATCCTATCCCCATCCACCGGGAATGACAGCTGGCGCAGGGGGGCGGTGTCGATCTCGACTGGTCTGGCGCAGTTGCGGCAGACCTTGCGTACCAGGCGCTGGGCCACGACCCCGAGCAGGGTGGAGGAGATGAGATAGGGTTCGAGGCCCAGATCCTTGAGCCTGGTCACGGCCCCCACTGAGTCGTTGGTGTGGAGCGTGGAGAAGACCAGGTGGCCGGTGAGAGCGGCCTGGATCGCGTACCTGGCGGTCTCGGCGTCCCGGATCTCACCAATCATGATGATGTCGGGATCCTGCCTGAGGATGTTCCTGAGGATGGTGGAGAAGGTCACGCCTATCTGGGGCTGGACCGCTATTTGGTTGAACTCCTCGTGGACCATCTCTATCGGATCTTCTATGGTCACGATGTTGACTTTTGAGGAGCTGAGATGGCGCAACGTGGAATAGAGGGTGGTGGATTTGCCGCTTCCAGTGGGGCCGGTGATCAGGATTATCCCGTTGGTGTGGTCGAGGAACTGCTTGTATGCGGCGAGATCCTTGGGTGAGAGGCCAAGCTCGTCCAGGTCACTGAAGAGTATGGAGGCGCTCTGGAGCCTGAGGACCATCTTTTCGCCGAAGGCCACAGGGACCGTTGAGACCCTCACTTCGGCGTCCTCGCCTTGCCAAGCCACCTTCATCCTTCCGTCCTGGGGACGCCTCTTTTCGGCTATGTCGAGTTTGGAGAGCGCCTTTATCCTGGTGCACAGCGCTTCGTGTACAATGCGGGGTATCCGGTAGACCACGTGGAGCACGCCGTCTATCCTGAGCCTTATTACCGATTCATCGCGCTTGGGTTCGATGTGTATGTCGCTCGCCCGTTGCTCCAGGGCATATTGAAACAGGTGGTCGACGGCCTTCTGTATATACTGGTCCGATGCAGCCGCTTCCGGGCTCTGGAGCTGGACGTACTGTTCGAGGTTGGCTATGTTGATGTCCGGGGTGCGGTGCAGCATCCCCTCGGCCTTTGCGATGGAGCGCTTGAAATCGAAGAATTCCCTGACGATCCGTTCTATGTCCTCTCTGGGCGCCACGCTCACTTTTATCTCTCCCTTGCAAACAAGGGAGAGGTCGGAGAGGAGTTCCTTGTCCAAGGGGTCGTAGCAGGCCACCTCTAAGACCTCGCCGTGCCATTCCACCGGAAGAACGAGCCGCTTCCTGGCGAAGGTGGCGGGGATGGTCCTGGTTACCACGTCCATGTCCAGTTTCAGGGGGTCGAGCCGCCGGAACCGCCAGCCCTTGTCCTGTGCCACGGCCTCCACGATGTCCGCGCCCTCTAAGAACCGCTCCTTGTCACCAGGAAGTCGCAGCTTCATGGAGTGGAGCCACTGTACCAGGTCGATGCCCATCCTCTTTGGGACCGAGAGCTTGGACAGCAATGCCTCGATCTGGGCGTGGGTCAGCAGACCCTTTCTCCTCAACAGGGGAAAGAGGTAACGGGGATTGTGGTAGGGATGGTCTGATTTAGGGTTCCTGCTCTGCACCGTATGCGACCTGTATTGGTGTAGAGTTCATCATACTCCCTGGAGGTCGTTGGGCGCAAGGTGGATAGTGGGCGCCATGCATGGCGCGTTGAGGCTATCGCCGCAGCTTTTTTATTCCGAGTTTCTCCATCTTGTACCTGAGGACGCGCTCGCTTATGCCCAGCTCTTCCGCGGCCCTTGTCTGGATCCAGTCGGTCCGTTCGAGCGCGGAAAGGATCATCTCCCGCTCCATGCGTTCCAGCCTCTCCTTTAGCGGACCGTGCTGATCCACTGGCCCCCTCGTGACCTCGGGCGGGAGGTCGGAGGGACGGATCAGGTTGCTCCGGGCCAGGGTCACTGTTCTCTGGATGATGTGTTCCAGCTCCCGGACATTTCCGGGATAGGGGTATTTCACAAGGAGGTCCAGGGCCTCCTTGGAGAACTCCACTGGCCGGAGCGCGTACTTCTCCTTGAAGAACTCGGCCAGTTTGGGTATATCTTCCCGCCTCATCCGCAGGGGCGGGATGGTGATCTCGAAGACGTTCAGGCGGAAGAAGAGATCTTCCCTGAAGCGCCCCTCTTCTACCATCTGCCTGAGGTCCCTGTTGGTTGCGGCGATGACCCTGACATCTATCTCGATATCCTGATTGGAGCCGACCC
>WFVQ01000167.1 GCA_015491585.1 Deltaproteobacteria bacterium | reverse complement strand
TATAAGAGACAGGGCAGAGGCCGCGGAGAGGCTCGGCGAGGTAGTCACCAGGGAGCTGAAGGGGCTGAAGATGAAGGATGCCCTGTTTTCGGTGGAGGTGAAGAGGCCGGAGGCCCCACTCCCTTCGGACGTCTCTTCGCACGGCCTGGACGAGGTCACCTTCTTCTTCAGGCCCAACGCAGGATCCAGCCCCAGGCCGTTGGCTGATATCGCATCCGGCGGCGAGTTGTCCAGGCTCCTCCTGACCATCAGGTCGGTGATAGCAGTCAAGGAGGCCGGCACCACGGTAATGGTATTCGACGAAATAGATGCCGGGATCGGAGGAGAGGTGGCCTCGCGAGTGGGCGAGAAGCTCTGCGCCCTTGCCTCCCAGGGGCAGGTCTTGGCCGTGACCCACTTCCCCCAGATAGCGGCCGTTGCCAACGGCCACATATTGGTCTCCAAGGCCACCAGGGATGGCAGCACCGTCACCTCGGTCTCCATGCTCGATGGAAGCGAGGAGCGCCACGCCGAGCTCACCAGGATGCTGGGAGGGAAAGAGGGGGCCGCAGGCTTTGCCAGGGAGCTGATGGAATGGAGGAAATAGCGCCTTTGTCTGCCAAGAAGAAGGGACGCGGCATAGTGCTCTTTTCAGGCGGCCTGGACAGTATTCTCGCCTGCAAGGTCCTCCAGGAGCAGGGAGTCGAGGTGGTGGCGCTCAAGTTCGTGACGCCTTTCTTCGGACAGGCGGCCCTGAAGGACCCGGGCGCAGAGCGGAGCCGTGCTGCCGGGAAATATGGGATCGACCTGCATGTAGCAGACATCTCCAGCGAGTATATAG
Source organism: Deltaproteobacteria bacterium (assembly GCA_015491585.1). Lineage (GTDB taxonomy): Bacteria > Desulfobacterota > Dissulfuribacteria > Dissulfuribacterales > S140-46 > S140-46. Next base: position 13,466 of record WFVQ01000167.1, on the reverse strand, counting down.
CCATGCTACGCGATCCGGCCCACGGCTACGGCCGCTACTTCAATCCCTGCCTCGACTGCAAGATCCTGATGGTGAGGCTGGCGGTGGCGATGCTCCCTGAGTTCGGGGCCCACTTCGTGGCCACCGGCGAGGTTATCGGGCAGCGGCCCATGTCCCAGAGGAGGGACGCCATGAACATCGTGGAACGCGACGCCGGTGCCAAAGGGCTGCTGCTCAGGCCGCTCTGTGCCCACCACTTCCCGCCCACCAAGGCCGAAAAGCAGGGGCTGGTGGACCGGGACCGCCTCTTGAAACTCTCGGGCAGGGGCAGGAAGGCCCAGATGTCCCTGGCGGAGCGGTTCGGCATAGAGGACTATCCCACACCAGCCGGGGGCTGCGTTCTCGCCGATCCCATCCTATCGAAGCGGTTCAGGCGCCTGTTCAGGGAGAGGTCCGGCATCACGCCCAACGACTGCCTGCTGGCCCAGGCCGGCCGTCATTTCCATCTGCCAGGAGGCGGCTGGCTGGTGGTTGGGAGAAACAAGGAGGAGAACAGGCGGATACACTCCCTCGCCTGCGGTGGAGACCTGTTGCTGTTCCCCCATCAACGCCCAGGCCCCATAGCCCTGCTCCGCGGTGGCAGCGGCGAAGATGGCGCAGCTCGGGCAGCCAGCGTGATGGCACGCTACATGAAATGTCCAGAAGGCTCCTGCCGCATAAGGGTGGCAGGGCCGGAAGGCGAAAAGATATTGGAGGTGGTCCCGATTCCCGACCAAGAGCTCGCCTCATTGAGGGAATGACCCCGTTACGGCCATTTTTGATTGAAAAAAGGTGACTATGGCTGTAATCTTTTGGCTTCAAACCGATGGACGGTGGGGCCTCCGCCGAGGGGGGCGGCAAACAGCCGGGAGGCAGAAAGGAGCATAGTTCCATGTTGGATTTCATTCGTCAGAACGCGGGATCATGGCTCATCAAGTTTATACTCGGGGCCATAGTCGTGGTCTTCATATTCTGGGGCGTGGGCAACTACAGATCGCAGAGGATGCAGGTGGTGGCCCGCGTCAACGGTGAGGAGATCCTCATCCCACAGTACCAGCGCGCCTATTCCGAGGCCCTGGACCGTTACAGCAAGGTATTCGGCCAGAACCTCACTCCCGAGCTGATAAAAAGGATGGGGCTGAAACAGCTCGTACTCGACGGCCTGATACAGCAGGCACTGATCAGGCAGGAGGCCGAGAGGCTGGGTATCAGGGTCACGGACCGCGAGCTGCAGGAGGTCATACTCGGCGTACCGGCCTTTCAGAACAACGGCGCCTTCGACAAGAGGCTGTACGAACGGATGCTCAGGCGCGAGCGCATGACCATCAGCGAGTTCGAAAACAAGCTTCGGGACGACATCTTGAACTCCAAGGTGAACCTGCTCCTCACCTCCTCGGTATCCGTGACAGATGCCGAGGCCAAGGATTATTACCGCTACAAGAACCAAGAGATCCAAATCTCCTATGCAGTCCTGCCTCCTGACACCTGCCGCGCCGACGTCAAGGCATCCGACGAGGAGCTGAAGAGCTGGTTCGAGGCCAACAAGGAGCGCTACCGGACCCAGCCTCAGATCGCCATCTCTTACATCCTGATACCGCGGAAAAAGATAGAGAAGAAGATCCAGCTCTCCGAGGCCGAACTCAAGGAATACTACGAGCAGCACAAGGAGGAGTTCCATCTGCCCGAGGAGAGGAGGGCCAGACACATCCTCGTGAAGGTCGGCCCGGACGCCAAGGAGAACGAGGCCGAGGCAGCCAGGCAGAAGGCGGAGGAGATCCTTCAGGAGATCAAAAAGGGCGGGGATTTCGCCGAACTGGCAAAGAAATACTCCGACGACACCGCCACCAAGACGAAAGGAGGCGATCTCGGCTTCTTCAGGCGCGGCGTCATGGTCAAGCCCTTCGACGAGGCAGTCTTCTCCATGAAGAAGGGAGAGGTCAAGGGGCCGGTGCGCACCACATTCGGCTGGCACTTGATCAAGCTGGAAGAGGTGAGGCCTGAACATACCAAGTCCTTCGAGGAGGCCAGGTCCTCCATCGCCAAGAAGATACTGGGGCAGAAGGTGAACGTCGAGCTGTGGAACGAGGCGAACAAGGTCTATGACGCCATCATCGAGTCAGGCAGCATGGAGGCCAATGCGAAGGCTTCTGGCATGGCCCTGGAGTCCACCCCCCTGTTCGACAAGGACAATGTTCCGGAGCTCCTGTCAGGGGCCCCTTCCGCCGTGGACAACCTCTTTTCCCTAAATACCGGAGAGCTCAGCTCCCTCCTGGAGGTGCCCCAGGGCATACTCATCGCCCAGATCAAGGAGAAGAAGGAACCCTACATCCCCAAATTCGATACGGTCAAGGAGAAGGTGAAGGCCGCTTACGTCAAAGAAAAGGCCGTCGAGCTATGCGGGAAAAGGGCCGCCAAGGTGTTGGAGGCCGCCAGGAAGGATGGGCTGGCCAAGGCGGCAAACAAATTGGGCATCGAGGTGAGAAAGAGCGGCTTCTTCAAGAGGATCTCCGGGCTGGGCGCGGCACAGCTTCCCACCGATGTGGCAGAGGCGGCCAAGTTTCTCAGGGAGAGCAAACCTCTGCCTGACGCCCCCATACATGCCGGGGAGAAGTGGTACGTCATCGAATATGCTGCATCCAGGCCCGCGGACATGGCCGCGTTCTCCAAGGAGAAAGAAGAGATCATGAAGAGCCTGCTCCAGTTGAAGAGGAACATGATCCTGGAAGATTGGATACACGAGCTGCGCCAGAAGGCAAAGATAGAGCAGGTCACCAAGCTGTAGTCCGGCGAGGGCACTGCCCCCGGACACCGTCCTTGCCGACACGATGCTGACATGGCCGGCGGAGGAGAACGGTGGAACCGGAAATATTTATCCAGTATCCCTGGTTTGCATTGGCGGCATGGACGGTGGTCCACTGGGGGACTTACTGCATCGCACTCTACACCTACAAGGGCCACGGTGAACTCCTGCAGAAGCACATCGCCAGGGAAGGCGGCCGCGGCACCGGCCATCCAGGATCTGGCCGTACTGAAACGGCGGTTGCGCCTGTCGGGAGGACCGCGGTGCGGTGGCTGACCGCACTGGCACTGCTATACCTTATATGGTGGCTCTCTGAAACCCAGTTGCACGACCGGCGCTATTTCTCATTGGGCGTGGGGGCCCTGGCCCTGCGCGACGCGGTCAATGCGCTGCACTACCTAAGAAACCTCGGGCTGGCCTTGTGTGCCAGGGCCGGAGGTGTCTCAGGAACCGTCTGCTTCTCCGGGTGGACGATATTCAGGACCTCGGGGCTGGAGTTCCTCTGGTACTCTATCTTCTACCTGGCCCTTGGGGCCCTGTTCAAGAGCTGGTTCTTCTACGGCGGGTTCTTTGGGTGCATTCTCACCGGATTCATGCAGTTGAGATGCTCGGGCAGGCCCTCCAAGGACTAGGCTGCAACTATTTCTCCCTCAACTCTCCCCGTTATCTTCACCCCCATCTGAGCCGCTCTCACCCCCCTCATCCTGGGCATAGGCCTTGGCCTCCTCGGCCAGCTCCTCCAGCTTACGGTCCACCAGTCCGAATAGCGAATCTTCGGGATAGGTCCCATCCTCCCGGAGCTCACCGGCCTCCACGCCAGTAAGCAGCTCAAGGGCCTCTTCCACCCTCGACACCGCCCAGATGTGAAACCGACCCTCCTTTACGGCCTCCACCACATCCGACCTGAGCATGAGATCCCGACGGTTGGCCTCGGGTATGATCACCCCCTGGCTTCCGTCCAACCCCCTGGCAGAGCAGAGGTCATAGAACCCCTCGATCTTCTGGTTGACTCCTCCGATGGGAAGGATCTCCCCCTTCTGGCTGACAGCACCTGTCACCGCTATGCCCTGCTTGATGGGCACGCCAGAGAGGGCGGACAGGAGACAGAAGAGTTCGGCGCCCGAGGCGGAATCACCGTCCACCATGCCGTAGCTCTGCTCGAAGCAGATGGTGGCTGTCAGGGACAGGGGTTTGTCTCCCGAGAATTTCTCGCGAAGGTATCCGGCCAGGATCATCACACCCTTGGTATGGATGTTACCGCTCAACTCCGCCTCCCGCTCTATGTTGACCACTCCCTCTTTGCCCAGGGAGATGTTGGCGGTAATCCTGGAGGGCTTGCCGAAGGAGTAGTCGCCGATGTCGTACACCGCCAGGCCGTTGACCTGCCCCACTGCCACGCCTGTCGTGGCCACCTTGATGATCTCCTTCTGGAGCATCTCCTGGATACGGTCCTCGTAGAGCCTGGAACGGTAACGCTTCTCGTCTATGGCACGCTGGACGTGGTCGGCGGTGATCTCCCTGCTGCCGTCCTGAGAGGCCCAGAAGTTGGCCTCTCTCACGAGATCGGCCAGCTCGGTCACCTTCAAACTCATCTTATCCTGGGAACCCGAAAGCCTGGCACTGTACTCCAGCAGCCTTGCTGCGCCGCTGCAGTGGACGTCCAGGAGCCCGTCGGACTCCACAAGCGCCTTCAGCCCCCCGAGAAACTGGGATACCGTCTCCTTGTTCAAGTCCACCCTGGTGTCCATATGGGCCTTCACCTTGAAAAGCTCCCTGAACTCACTGTCATAGGCGTACAGCAGATGATACAGGTATGGATCCCCCACCAGCACCACCTTGATGTCCAGTGGGATGGGAGACGGCTTCAACGCCTTTGTGGTGAATAGACCATAGTGCTCTGCCGGGTCCTCCACCCGCAGCTTCCTCTCCCTCAGGGTCCTCTTCATGGCCTCGTAACTGAATGGCCACTTCAGGAGGTCCACCATCTTGACCACCAGGAAGCCGCCGTTGGCCTTGTGGAAGGCCCCAGGCTTAATCATGGTGAAGTCGGAGAAGAACGCCCCGAACTGGGCCCGCTTCTCAACTGTCCCAAACAGATTTGGGTAGCTGGGGCTGTTCTCCACGACCACTGGTAGCCCGTCGGTGTCGCCGTTGTCGACGAACACGTTGACCTCGTACTGGGTGAACGACGGCTCCATGCCGGGAAAGGGAAAGGGCATGTTCCCCTGGGGTCCCTTCCCCCTGAAGGCCCCCATGTTCTCTATTACATCATTCAGGACGCTGTCGAAGTAGGCGGATAGCTCCTCGATACCGGCATACTTATCCCTCAGCGGTGCCATGAGCTCGTCAACCGTCTGGCGCACCAGCTCCTTGTCCAGGGCCTTCATGTCCCGCTGCACCTGCTGCTCGAGCTGGTGAATGCGCCTCATGGCGCTGCCCATCTCTTTCTGTAGCTCCTCTGACAGCCTCTTCAGCCGCTCCTGTTCCTCCTCAGGAAGTTTGGAGACCTCATCGGGGGTATAGGGTTTGCCGTCCTCCTTCACCGGCACCACCATCATACCGGTCTGGTCGGCCTGGAGCCTGAAACCCCGGCGGGTAGCCTCCTGGTCCAACTCCTCGAAGACCTGGTTCCTGGCCTTGTTGAAGCTCTGGATCACCTCCTCCTTCCTGGCTAAATAGGTCTCTCCCTCGAAGATTTTGGGTATCTGGAGCTTCAGCTCCTCGACCAGGGCGGCCATGTCCCGTTTCAGCTCCCTGCCGCGGCCCCTGGGCAGCCTCACCGCCAGCGGCTCGTCAGGGTCCTGGAAGTTGAAGAGGTAGCACCAGTCATACAGCTCTCCCTCCTGGCACCTGGCCACCTCCTCCACGAACTCCCGTGCAATCTCCATGATGCCTGTCTCCATCTCGCCTGCCACATAGACATGAAAGTCGGGATGGCGTATCTTCAGGCCGAAATCCAGGGCCCTGACAGCCCTCTCCTGCGCCGCCTCTATGGAGCTTTCGCCCCTGTACTGGCTGATGTACTGAAATCCAAGCTCATTCTCGTCTATTGTTATCCGGAGTTCTTCCGGCTTTAGCCTCAACCTTTCCATTACACTGCTCCTTCTATCTGCATGCGGCCATGTGCTGGTAGGCCAGCTTCGTGGCCACCCTGCCCCGCGGGGTTCTGGCTATGAATCCCCTCTGGATGAGAAAGGGTTCATAGACCTCCTCTATGGTCCCCTTCTCCTCTCCAACAGAGAGGGCCAGGGTCTCCAGCCCCACAGGTCCGCCGCCGAACTTGTCAATTATGGTGGAGAGTATCAACCGGTCCATCTTGTCCAGCCCGCAATGATCCACCTGAAACAGCTCCAGGGCCTGAGCTGCCACATCCCGGGTAACCACCCCGTCTCCACGCACCTGGGCGAAGTCCCGAACCCTCCTGAGAAGACGGTTGGCTATCCGCGGGGTTCCCCTGGAGCGCCTGGCTATCTCCATAGCGCCTTTCGGGTCGATCGCTATGGAGAGGAGCCTGGCGGACCTGAGAACTATCTCCTGGAGCTCCTGGTCTCCGTAGAAGTCCACCCTCAACACCACCCCGAAGCGGTCACGCAGGGGAGGCGACAGGAGGCCGGCCCTGGTGGTGGCGCCCACCAGCGTGAAACGCGGGAGGTTGATCTTTATTGATCTGGCACTGGGACCCTGGCCTATGACGAGATCGAGCTGGTAATCCTCCATGGCCGGATACAGAATCTCCTCCACCACCGGCGAAAGCCTGTGTATCTCGTCTATGAACAGGGTGTCGCCGGGCTGGAGGTTGGTGAGTATGGCGGCCAGGTCTCCAGCCCGCTCGATGACCGGTCCGGAGGTGCAGCGGATAGTGCCTCCAAGCTCCCGGGCGATTATGTGGGCAAGGGTCGTCTTTCCAAGGCCGGGATGGCCGTAGAGCAGGACGTGATCAAGCGCCTCGCGCCGCGCCCGCGCAGCCTCTATGAACAGGGCCAGATTGCGCTTGACCTCCTCCTGACCTATATACTCTTCCAGGCTCGTGGGCCTGAGGCCGCACTCTTCCACGTTATCATCGGGCAACCGGCCAGGTTCGAGCTGGGGATCGGCCCTCATATCGCCACCTCCCTATCTCGGCTCCGAGACCAGCCGCCTCAGGCTGGCTGTTATAAGCTCCTCCAGCGCCGGCTCCCTCTCTCCTGCCCCGTCCAGTACGGCCTTTACGGCTGCCCATGCCTCCCGTTCCGAATAGCCCAGGTTCACCAAGCCGGACACCGCTTCCTTGGCCACCCCTCCTTCGGACGCGGAGAGGACATCCGGCGCCTGGGCAAGGCCCCCCTTCCCGGAGAAGACCTTCTCGGCCCGCTCCTTCAGATCCACGCAGAGGCGGGCCGCCGTCTTCTTGCCGATTCCGTGGATGGACTTCAGCCTGTTTACATCCCCTGAGGCCAGGACCTCCAGGAGCTGAGACGAGGAGAGGCTGGAGAGAATGGTCATCGCCAGCCTGGGGCCGACGCCTGAGACCTCGATGAGGAGCCTGAACATCTCCCGATCCTCCGGTGTCTCAAAACCGAAAAGGTTCACCCCCTCCTCCCTCCAGGACAGATGGGTGTAGAGCGTCACCTCCTGCCCCACCGGCGGGAGCGATGATAGCGTGGAGGACGGGACCTGGACTTCGTATCCGATTCCCTGGACCTCAACCATCACGCCCCTTTCCCACACGGAGTGGACAACGCCCCTTAGAAACCCTATCATCGTCCTGCCCTGTCCTGGAAATCCATGCTGTTGCAGTGGCATATGGCCACTGCCAGGGCATCGGCAGCGTCCTGGGCCGGGGCCCCAGGCAGCCCCAATATCAGCCTGACCATATGCTGCACCTGCCGCTTTTCTGCACGGCCGTAGCCTACGACCGCGTTCTTCACCACGCTGGGCGTGTACTCGAAAACAGGAAGACCCTTAACCGCCGCCGCGAGCAGGGCAACACCCCTTGCCTGCCCCAGAGTGAGCGCACTCCTGGCATTGGCCGAGAAAAACACCTCTTCCACGGCCGCGGCAACCGGGCCGTGGCGCTCTATCTGCTCCACCAGTCCGGAGAATATTGTCTCGAGCCGGTCGGCCAGAGGGGCCTTCGCCTTGGGCCTTATGACACCGTGGGCCACTGCCGAGAGCCTCTGCCCGTTCCGCATGACCAGGCCGTACCCCGTCGCCCTGGAACCGGGATCGATACCCAGCACCAACTCAGCCACTACGCCACTTTCTCCAACAGCTCCCCGGGAATGTCAAAGTTTGCATAGACGTTCTGGACGTCACCGTGATCTTCCAAGGCGTCCATGAGCCTAAGGAGCTGGGAGGCCTGTTTCTCGTCCTCCACCTTCACCACGTTCTTGGGAACCATTGTCACCTTGGCGGACTGAAACGATATGCCCTCGCCTTCGATGGCGCTCTTCACCTCTTCAAAGGCCGAGGGATCGGTATGCACCTCCCAGATGTCGTCCTCTTCGTTGAGGTCGTCGGCCCCGGCCTCCAGGGCCACGGTCATGAGGGTGTCTTCGTCCACCGCCTCCTTTTCTATCACTATCAGCCCCTTCTTCTCGAACATCCAGGCGACACTTCCAGGCTCGCCGAGGTTGCCGCCGTGTTTGGAGAAGAGGTGCCTGAGATCCGCAACAGTCCTCTGGCGGTTGTCGGTCATAGACTCCACCAGTATGGCCACGCCGCCGGGACCGTAGCCCTCGTACTGGATCTCCTCGTACCTCTCGCCCTCGATCTCGCCGGTCCCCTTCTTGATGGCCCGCTCGATCTTGTCCTTGGGCATATTCTCTGACTTGGCAGCCTGTATGGCCGCGCGGAGCCTTGGATTGGCCGAGGGATCGCCGCCTCCAAGCCTTGCAGCCACCATGATCTCCTTGGTCAGTTTGGTGAAGATCTTGCCTCGTTTAGCGTCTTGCGCGCTCTTCTTATGCTTGATGGTGCTCCACTTAGAATGACCAGACATCTCTTGATTCCTCCGAAACGGCTGTGATCTATCGCGGCTCCTCCCGGAAACGCGGCCACATAACCAGGATAGCGGCAACGCGTCTTCTCTCAGTTCCGTCATCCCTCTCCGGTATCACGCCCTGAATAAAGGGCCTTGAGGTCGTTGTCGAGAAAGGCCCTGAGCCGGTTGAGCCCGCGCTGGTGGTTGAGCCAGATATGACGGCGCGCCTGCCCTTGAATCACCTTGGCCACTCTTCCCTTGACCTTGCCCCATAGGTCTTTCTCAAACGCCGTGTCCAGCTTGACCAGGGAATCGAGGTCATCGAGGACGCGCTTGACGTAGCGGGGAAACTGAAGCCTCTGGATATACAGCACCACCAGGGCCACGGTAAGAAGCAGGCCGGCAGTGGGCAGCAAGAGGTCTTGCACACCAACATTCCCCGACAACAGGGACATCACAAAGGGCGATTCGGGAAATCCGAACAGGAGATTCAAGAACACGTCCCCAAGCAGGAAGGCCATGCACGCAACCGCCGCTCCAACCTTGACCGAGGTCTTTATAGTGTTCCAGAAGCCAGAGCGGAAGCGGCCCAATGCATCAAGAAACATGGCATGCTCCCGGAGCACGCCGTCCACCTCCTCGAGTATGTGATTCACCCGCATCTTCGGGGCCTTGCGGATGGCCTGTTTCAGCTCTTCGCGCTCCTTCAGCCAAATCTCAAGTTCAGGCGCCACCTCCCCATCCCTGGGCGCAAAGGTTATGAATATACGCGGGATATCCTTCCTGCCGGTCATTTGTGACAGGTTCCAGCACAGGGTGCCGTAGGAGCGCACAAGGTCCGAGAGATTCTCGCACTCGTCTATGCGGTTGAGGACATATATCACCCTGTCTTCCCCAGTGGCTCCAGGCAGGGTGGAGCGGATGGCCTGATAAGTCTCCTTGATGGTGCCCGCCTTGTGGGGATCGAACATGAGGATGATGAGATCCGAGAGCCGCGCCAGCTCTTTTATGACCCCAAGGTAGTTGTAGCCCCGGTCCTTTTCGGTCACCGAGTCGAGCATCCCAGGAGTGTCCACGATGGCCAGGTCCTTGAGGGTCTCGGACTCCACATATTTCAATCTAAAGTGGGAGACGAAGCTCTCACCGAACCGCTTTAGTGGAGAGAACGGAAAGCGCTCGTCATTGACCAGGGTGCTGCCAGGCACCTCGTCCGGGCACTCCGGCACGTCCGGCGCCGTTATGATGGTGAAACTGTCGTCGGTAGGGGCCTGGCCGGTACGCTGGATCTCTGTCCCCACGAACTCGTTTATGAACGTGGACTTTCCGGAGGAGTAGTTGCCGATGATGAGTACCAGGGGCTTCCACCTGATGGGCGTGAGAAGCCTCTCCAGGTCGAAGCCGTACCGCCTGAACACTGCGCCCACGGCCCTGTCGACCTTGGACGCGATGTCCTGGGCAAACTTATTGGTATTTCCATCCAGAGGCATGTTCCCCCCTCCTCCTTACCGGCGGTCCCTTGCCCTGAGATAGGCGGCGGTCAGGACCGCCAACAACACGAACGCGGAGCCCTGCTCCACTGCTGTCACAGAGCCGGAGTTGAAGGCCGTCTCCACCAGCTTCGGATGCATCGAGAAGAAAAAGTCGAAGAGATAGCCCGACGCCAGGGCCGTAACGGCCACGGACAAAAGATAGCATATAGCACTTCTATGACCAAGTAAATGCCACAGGGTGGTGATGGTGGCGGCATTGGTGGCCGGGCCGCTCATAAGAAAGACCAAGGCGGCACCGGCAGAGAGCCCCTTGGCCATGAAGGCCGCAGCCAGCGGAATTGAGGCCGTGGCGCAGACATATATCGGTATGCCCAACCCCAGCATGGCCAGCATGGAAAGAGACTGGGAGTGGAGGAAGCGGTTGAAGAATCCGTCAGGCACCAGGGCGGTTATCACGCCTGAGAGCACCACCCCAATGAACAGGGGCTTGGCGATCTCGCCGGGAATATCGAGGAAGCCGTGCTCCACTATCCTGGAGAAGGTGGACCTGGAAACGTCGTGCACATCCGATGAGCAGGAACAGGAGCAGCAGCATCCTCCAGGACTCTGTTCCGCCAATTCCCCGCCGTTTCCCTCGCCCCTGCTGGTGAGATCAACCGCCACACCCCCCAGGATACCGCTGGCAAACGCCACCAGGGGCCGCATTACCGCAAAGGCCGTGCCCAAGAGGCTCCATGTGGCAAAGATGGAGTCCACGCCAGTCTGCGGCGCCGAGAGGAAGAACGAGGTAACCGCCCCCTTGCTCGCTCCGCTCTTCCTCAGCGAAGTGGCTACCGGAATTACGCTGCAAGAGCAGAGCGGCACGGGCACACCTATGAGGGATGCCTTCAGGATGCTCAGGAATCCCCTGCTGCCCAGATGGCGCTCCACACTCTCCTTTGGGAAGAAAACGGCCATCACGCCTGCCACCGCGAATCCGAAGAGGAGATAGGGGGCCATGCGGCAAAACACGGTCCATGAATCAATCGCCGCTGCAGCCAGATAGGTGGAGATAGTCAATGGTCATGTCCTCTCTGATTCCAAACCTCGTAAGAACGAAATCATACTTCACGGGGTCCAAAGGGTCAATTTGCCTGAAAAAGGCTGTGATTTTCCTGGCGGTTGCCAAGGTGGCTCCCCTGGCAGTGATCACGCCAAGCCGGCGTCCTATCTCCTGCATGTGGGTGTCCAGTGGGATCACGAGGCCGGACGGATCCACTCCCTTATCACGCCAGCAACCAGGATCTACAGCATCGCTGCGGATCATCCATCGCAGGTAAAGAAACGGCCGCTTGCACGGGCTGCCGTTAGACGGCCGAGGGAGCAGAAACCTGAACTCGTCGCCGGCCAAGGCCGATAGCCGTGCGGCGAAACCCTCTAACGCCCTGCAGTAGTCGGGCTCTTCCCCTGCTATGAACGAAACGAAGCAGGAACCGAGAGTTCCGTGCTCCAGCCGCGCCCTCTTCACCCCGAGCAAGAGCCTTCCGATCTGCTCCCCGGTGGTGAAGCGGTGTTTTATCCCCCGGAAGGCGGAGACGATGGACCTGTCGGGAAGCGCCAGGAACGCCAGCGGATCCTCTATTCTGCCGAGCACCCTGGAGACCGAACGGAGTATCTGATCCACCCGGCCGTATGCCAGGGCAGAGGCAACGAGGCCCACCACCTCTTGGGCCTCTGGAGAATCGTAATGGTAAAGGAATTGGAGGGGATCGGGAGACACCAGTTCGCGACGGTTGTAGCGGGCATAGAGGCCCTCCAGATAGGGCCTGAGCCGGTCCAACTTCTGGCGCCCCGCCCCCTCTTCTGCCACAGGGACTACTCTCCGCCCTCCTCCATCCTGGCCTTGAGCTGTTGCGTTGCGTTGATGACGTTCCTCACCACAGACTCGAAGGCCTCGGCTGTTTGACTGTTGGGATAGGTGGCGATCATGGGCTTGCCGGCGTCACCGGTGGTGACTATTCGCGGGTCCACCGGGATGCGCCCCAGGAACGGCACGCCCAGCTCTTCTGCGAGCTTGGCACCGCCTCCCCTCTTGAACACGTCGATGGTCTTGCCACAGTGGGGGCAGAGCATACCGCTCATGTTCTCCACGATTCCCAGTATAGGCATGTTCACCTGCTTGCAGAAGGAGATGGACTTCCTGACGTCGAGCAGCGACACCTCCTGTGGCGTGGTCACCACTACCGCCACGGCATCTGGTATGGTCTGGGCTATGGTCATGGGCTCGTCGCCAGTGCCCGGGGGGGCGTCTATTACCAAATAGTCCAACTTTCCCCACTCGATGTCGTATATGAATTGCCTGATGGCGGACATCTTCAGCGGGCCGCGCCACATCACGGCGGAGTCCTTCTCGGGGAGAAGCGGCTCCACGGACATGAATTTCAGGTTGGGCGAATAATACACAGGCCCCACGGTGCCGTCAGGCCTGCGCTGGAGTTCTCCCCTTTCCACTCCGAGCATTTTGGGGACGTTGGGGCCGTGAAGGTCAACGTCCAGCAGGCCGACGTAGAAGTTCTCCAGCGACAGCCCTATGGCAAGGTTTATGGAGACGGTGCTCTTCCCGACACCGCCCTTTCCGCTCATCACCATTATCTTGTGCTCGATGTCCTCCAGCTTCTTCTCTATCTTCTCTTCCTGCTCCTTCAGGACCGGATTGGATTTTAGCTCCTCTTTCTTGCCTCTCTTTTCACTTACCATTGCTTCACCTCTCGATTCGGTAGAGTGGATCCAGCCCCACGGGCCGAAGCCAAGGAGGCATGGTAAAATAAATCACGGAATTATCAAGGGTAATGGAATGGGATGAAAAGGGAGGCAGCCTCTACTTGAACTTCTTGTGACACTGCTTGGTGAGGGCATCCACCTCCCTGGCCAACTCCAGGGCCTTCTGCCGGTCACCCGCCTCGGCGGCCTTGACACATTCAAGCGCCAGATCTTCACACCGTTTCCACTCCTCCAGCCAGGCATCGTCCGCGGCACGTCCGTATCGCTCCATGAGCGACGAGAATTCATGGACCATCCCTGGCTCCACTGCACCGCCACCCTCTAAATCCCTCTTTAGCGCCTTCCACGCCGCTGCCAGGGGTTTCTTCAACTTCTTTCTGGAAAAGGGGACGGAACCGCGGAAGGGACCTGAAGCCTTGCTGCCGCTGTCCTGGAG
>WFVQ01000166.1 GCA_015491585.1 Deltaproteobacteria bacterium | reverse complement strand
GTCAAGCAGGCAGGCCACCTGCCAGCTGCTTGACCATCCACCTGCTTCCGTGCTTGGAACTGCTCCACATCTCCCACTGCGGATGGTCGTAGCCCATGTGGCACTGCTGGCACGCGCGGGGATCCAATGCCTCTTTCTTTGAGAAGCTGTGGCGGGTGTGGCACTCGTCGCAGGAGTTGTTCTGGTAACGGTAGCCCTTATCCCTCAGCTTTTTTTTCTGGGCCTCGGTCTTGATCCCCATGTTGTGGCAGCCGCCGCAGCCTCTGCCACCTTCCATGAGGATGTCGGGCTCAAGGTGGGTGACGGGCATGGCGTTCATGGAGGTCCAGCCGAACTGGTGCTTGCCTTTTTTGAACTGGTTGAACTGGGTCTCATGGCACTCAGCGCACTTGTGTTCGTCAGGTAATACCGCTTTCTGATAATCTTTGGCGTTTTTGTGTTTGTTCCCGTGACAAACTGAACAACTGATATCGTTTTTAGCGTGCTTGCTGACACGCCAATCCTGGACCTGGCCCGGGGAGATCTTGGAATGGCAATCGATACACGAGTCCCCTGCCAAGCAGGTCCCTCCCGCCAACATGAGCGCAGAGAGCACCACCGCAGTTAATAGGCCTTTCCCCTTCATCTTTAAAACCTCCTTTTAATCATATGGTTTTTTGGAAACCTTAATATACTTGCAAAAAATAATCAACAGCACTAAGCAACCTTAATTCATCATAGCGTAATTAAAAGTATGCGGGTTGTTCTTGACTTGAGTCAAGGGAAAACAGAAAATATTATACAGAGAAAAATTTAGAGGTGTTATTATGGTGTCGCCGTATTCCCAGTTCAGGCCAAGTTTCAGGTGCTCTAGAAGAAGTTTTTTGAAGGGGTGCGGAATGGTTGCGGCCGCCTTGGGCCTCTCCAGCGAGATGGTGCCGTCGCTTGTCGAGGCCGCGGCCTCTAACACCAGGCCTTCGGTGATATGGCTTCATTTCCAGGAGTGCACAGGTTGCAGCGAAGGCTTGCTTAGGGCCTCCCATCCCGATCTTGCCAGCCTCATACTCGACATAATCTCTTTAGATTACCACGAGACCGTCATGGCGGCTGCGGGGCGACAAGCAGAAGAGGCACTCAAGTCCGCCCTTGAGAAGGGAAGGGGGCGATATATATGCGTTGTCGAAGGAGGTATTCCCACGAAGGACGGGGGAATTTACTGCAAGATAGCTGGCAAGACGGCCCTGGAGCTGCTCCATGAGGTGGCCGGTCCGGCAGCGGCTGTCATCGCCATAGGAACCTGCGCCAGTTACGGTGGGATCCAGGCCGCCCATCCCAACCCCACCGGTGCGAAAGGGGTAGGCGATATACTGGAGGGCGTGCCAGTGGTTAACGTGCCGGGATGCCCGCCCAATCCCATAAGTTTCTTGGGTACCGTGCTCCACTATTTGACATTTAAGCGCCTTCCCGAGTGCGATGCGTTGGGCCGTCCTCTTTTTGCATACGGACGTAAGATCCACGATCATTGCGAAAGGCGTCCCCATTTCGATGAAGGCCGCTTTGCGGAAAGGTTTGGAGACGAGGGGCATAAAAGTGGATTTTGTCTCTACAAGGTGGGTTGTAAAGGCCCCTCCACTTACTCCAACTGTCCCGCCGTAAGGTTCAATGATGCCGGTGTCTGGCCGGTGTACACCGGTCATGGCTGTGTTGGATGCACTGAGCCGGGATTCTGGGACACCATGACTCCCTTCTATGAACGGTTGCCAGATGTACCCATTCCAGGTGACAGGGGTATCGTCTCTAGCGCAGAGGGCGCTGGCAAGACAGTGCTCGGCGTTACAGCGGCCGCAATGGCGGTTCACGCAGCAGTAGGCATCGGGAAACGGCTTGTCAAGGGTTCTTCGAAAGAGAAGAAGGGGGAGTAGCGAGTCATGGGAAAGAGGATAACCGTCGACCCCATAACCAGGATAGAGGGGCATTTGAGGATAGATGTCGAGGTGGACAAAGGGAAGGTCGTCAAGGCGTGGTCTTCTGGCCAGATGTGGCGGGGAATCGAGGTGATCCTGAAAGGGCGGGATCCCAGGGACGCCTGGGTGTTCACTCAGAGGATTTGTGGGGTCTGCACTACGGTCCATGCCATAACGTCGGTAAGGGCGGTGGAGAATGCCCTCTCCCTGGAGGTGCCGTTGAATGCACAGTATGTGCGCAACCTGGTCCTTGCCCTTCATGCACTCCACGATCATATCGTCCACTTCTATGTCCTGTCCGCGCTGGATTGGGTGGATGTGGTGGCTGCTCTGAAGGCCGATCCAGCCAAGACCGCCTCTCTTGCCCAGGGGCTCTCACAGTGGCCTGGCAATGGGAAGGATAGGTTCAAGGCCGTCAAGGGGAAGTTGCAGGCGCTGGTGGATTCAGGCCAGCTCGGGCCTTTCGCCAACGGATACTGGGGCCATCCTGCCATGAAGCTTCCTCCTGAGGTCAATCTCATGGCGGTCTCCCACTATCTGGAGGCCCTGGATTATCAGCGCAAGGCCACCCAGGCGCTGGCCATACTCGGCGGCAAGAATCCCCATATCCAGAATCTGTCGGTAGGGGGAGTGACCACTGCCATAAATCCCTCGAGCGATTCCGCCCTCAACATGGAGCGGCTGTACTGGATCAGGCAGCTTGCCGGGGAGGTGCGGGACTTTGTGAAACAGGTCTATCTCCCTGACGTGATAGCAATAGGGGCACTTTACAAGGATTGGTTGCAGTATGGGTCCGGTGTGACCAATTATTTGGCGGTTCCGGACATGCCGCTGGACACAAGGGGGACCAAGTTCGACGTCCCAGGCGGCACCATCTTCGACGGGCGTCTGGACAGCGTGAAGCCATTCAAGAATTTCAATGATCCCTATTTCCGGGACAATATTACCGAGTCCATAGCAAGGGCGTGGTATCAGGGCGATTGGACCAGGAGCCCGTTCGAGGAAGATACCGTTCCAGACTACACCGACTTCCAGGAAGACGGCAAGTATTCCTGGATAAAGGCCCCCCGCTTCCAGGGGAGGCCGATGCAGGTGGGGCCGCTGGCGCAGGTGCTGGTCGGTTATGCGCTGGGGGATGAGAGGATCAAGGCATATGTTGACGATGCTCTGGACAGGGTCGGGAAGATAGCGGGCAAGCGGCCAGGGCCGGAGGCCCTGCACTCCACGCCGGGCCGTCACCTTGCCAGGGCCATACGCGCGGCATTTCTGGCGGATCTGGCCATAAAACACTGGGAGCTCCTGGTCGATAACGTAGGCAGAGGAGATCTGGAGATCTTCAACCCGCCGAGTTTCAATAAGGGGGAACAGATGGGGTTTGGGTTCCACGAGGCCCCTCGCGGGGCATTGTCGCACTGGATCGTCATCGAGGACGGCAGGATCAAGAACTACCAGTGTGTGGTGCCTTCCACCTGGAACGCAGGCCCAAGGGACGAGAAGGGGCAGCCCGGCCCTTACGAGGCCGCTCTGGTGGATAACCCGGTGGCCGACCCCGAGAGGCCGCTGGAGGTGCTCCGGACCGTTCACTCCTTCGACCCTTGTATCGCATGTGCTGTCCACATGGTAGATACCCGTGGGAGGGAGATGTCCAGGGTGAAGGTGCTTTAGAACCCCAGGAGGACGGTTATGGAATACAGGCATTACCAGGTATGGGGAGTCCTCATGCGGCTTTATCACTGGGCCTTTGTACTCTCTATGGGCACGTTGGCCGTCACCGGCCTCTATATCCATTCGCCCTGGAGCTTGACCTTCCTGGAGGACGTGAGGCGTTTTCCTGTGGCCGAGATGAGGATGCTTCACTTCGAGGCCGCATACGTATTTATCGCCGCTACGCTCCTGCGTGTTTATCTTTGCTTCTTCGGCAGTAAGTACGAGAGGATATGGGACTTCGCTCCTGTCACTCCCAGGAATGTAAAGGGGTTTTTCATGGCCCTGGGCCGTTATCTCTACCTGGTGGACACGCCCTCCCGCCGCCTGGGCCACAATCCACTGGCTGGCCTCGCCTACATACTCACTATGGCGGTGGCCCTGTTCCAGGTCCTTACAGGATTGATGCTTCTCTATCCGGAGTCGGGGCTTTGGCAAGGCATGGGGGCGTGGCTGTCAATTACCCAGCAGCAGGCCCGGTTTTACCACCATTTGGCCATGTGGTACTTTTTCTTGTTCGGAATGCTTCACCTGTACATCCTGATTTGGAACGAGAATTATCATCCAGAGGGTCTTATCTCCTCCATGTTCAGCGGCAAGAAATTTCATGGCCCCCAGGAGGGATGAGAGAAGAGAGGCCCCATCTGCGCGCAAGGCCAGGCGTCTGGTCGTGCAGGGGACCGTCCAGGGAGTAGGCTTTCGTCCCTTCGTTTACAGGCTTGCGTCAAGTCTGGGCCTTTCCGGCAGGGTCAGGAATACACCCTCCGGCGTTGAGATCGAAGTGGAGGGCGCTGCCGGGGCCTTGGATGCCTTTTTGCGCGGGTTGGAGAAACAGGCCCCTCCCCTTGCCTCCATAACTTCGATTGTCCAGGAGAGCCTGCCAGCGGCAGGTGATCTCGAGGGCTTTGAGATACATGCATCGCAAAGCGGGACAGGAAGGGGATTGAAGGTCCCTTTGGATGTTGGAGTCTGCGGGGAGTGCCTCTCCGAGCTGTTTAATCCTTCCGACCGTCGGCACGGCTATCCGTTCATCAACTGCACTGACTGCGGTCCCAGATATTCGATCATCGAATCCCTGCCCTATGACCGCCCCAGGACCTCCATGAATAACTTCTCCATGTGCGAGGAGTGTGCCGCGGAGTATTCTGATCCTTTGGACCGCCGTTTCCATGCGCAGCCAGTGGCCTGCCCTGAGTGCGGGCCCAGGGTTTGGCTTACCGACCGCGCTGGAGCTGTAGTGGCCAGAGATGGCGGGGCAGTGGCTGCGGCAGCTCTCTATCTGGGCGAGGGGAAAGTGGTCGCCATAAAGGGGGTTGGAGGGTTCCATCTCGCATGTGACGCATCGGATTCCAGGGCGGTAGCCAGGCTCAGAAAGGCCAAGGGGCGGGGGGCCAAGCCCTTCGCGGTCATGGCGCGGTCCGTCGGTGTGGCGAGGCAGTTCTGCCGGGTTTCGGAGGAGGAGGCCGCGCTGCTGACCGACATCAGGCGTCCCATAGTGCTGTTGCAGAAGCTCCTTCCTGGAGCCCTTGGGGAGGTGGCGCCATCCATAAACTCTTTAGGTGTCATGCTCCCCTACACCCCCCTTCATCATCTGCTTTTTGCAGAGCCACAGACCCCCGATCTGCTGGTTATGACCAGCGGTAATCGGTCAGGGATGCCATTGGTGGTGGACAACCACGCGGCCCTGGAGGAGTTGGGTGATATGGCGGATTTCTTCCTCCTGCACGACAGGAGGATCGTGGCGCGGGCAGACGATTCGGTGGTCTTCTGGTGCGGCGGAATGAGGGTGGTGCGGGCAGGAAGGGGTATGGCCCCCATAGACCTGGCCGAGGTGGCAGCAGAGGAGGCGACTCTGGCGGTGGGATGCGATCTGAAGAATGCATTCTGCCTGGCCTTCGGCGGAAGAGCGGTGCTCTCGCCCCATGTGGGCGACCTCGAGGGGGTTGAGACCCAGAGTGCCCTGCGGGCTACGGTGACGCACCTCCTTTCCCTCTATGGCGTGCATCCTTCGAAGGTGGCTGCTGACCTCCATCCCGATTACCACTCCACCTCCATTGCAGGAGAGCTGGCCCAGGAGTTCGGCTGCTCCGGCCTCGCTAGGGTGCAACACCACCATGCCCACGCCGCTGCGGTCCTGGCAGAACACAGATGCGCCCCTCCTGCCCTGGCGGTTGTATTGGATGGAACCGGTCTCGGCCCAGATGGGACAATCTGGGGCGGGGAGATTCTGTGGATAGAGCGCGCTGGATTCAGGCGGCTCGGCCATCTGGAACCCATGCCGCTTCCAGGTGGGGATGCCGCTGCCAAGGAGCCTTGGCGCATGGCCGCTTCCCTGCTCCTTTCCGCTATGGGCCGTGAAGGACTCAGGTGGTTGGCATCCAGAGTGCCGGTCACCGAGGAGATGTTGGGCTGGATTGCGGATATGGTGGCCGCAGGGGTGAATTCTCCTCTTACTTCCAGTTGCGGCAGGCTCTTCGACGGCGTTGCGTCGCTGGTGGGAAGGTGCCATTACATTACCTACGAGGGACAGGCTGCCATGGAACTCCAGGCCCTTGCCGAGGAGGCCCTGGACGGGCAGGATGGGGGATATGCACCTGCGATAAAGCGGCAGGGCGGCATGATTACAATTTGCACCGGCCCGTTGATTGGGGCTATAATTAGCGATATCGGCAAGGGGGTCGGGGCAGGGACCGTGGCCTTCAGGTTCCACAGGTGGGTTGTGGATTCCTTTGTCGCGGCCATCGCGGAGTTGTCATCGGCCGTTGGGGTGAAAAGGGTCGCGTTGTCTGGCGGATGTATGCAGAACAGGCTGCTTTTGAAGTGGTTCATGGAGGCGCTTGAGGCTTTAGGATTCGAGGTCATGGTGCCTTCGTCAGTAGCAGTAAACGACGGTGGCATAGCGCTTGGCCAGGCCGTAGTCGCAGGAGGGGGCCTATGTGCGTAGCCGTGCCCCTCAAGGTGCTCGAGCTGGGCGCCGGGCCGGTGGGCGAGGTGGCTGTGGTGGATGCTGGGGGGGTAAGGCGCGAGGTGCCCTTGGATATTGTGGACAGGATGCCTAAACCAGGTGAATACGTCTTGGTCCATGCCGGCTTTGCCATCCACACCCTGACCCAGGAGGCTGGAGAGGAGACCCTGGCGCTTTTTTCGGCCGTGGCCGGAGAGGAAAGTGAATGAAAGCCCAGGGGGGCGCCGCGGGCGCAGATGTCGGTTTTCTCGTTCGCAGGATCGGTGCCGCCCTGGAAGGCGGATTCCGCATCATGGAGGTGTGCGGCACCCATACCCATTCCATATTCCGCCACGGTCTCCGCTCGATGTTGCCCGAGGGCCTTGAACTGATATCAGGGCCTGGATGCCCTGTATGCGTTACGTCGCAGGCAGATGTGGACAGGTTCATCCTCCTTGCCTCCTTGCCCGATACCCTGGTCGCAACCTTCGGCGACATGGTCAGGGTGCCCGGTCGGTCTGGATCGCTCCAGGAGGCGAGGGCCAGGGG
>WFVQ01000165.1 GCA_015491585.1 Deltaproteobacteria bacterium | reverse complement strand
GAGGAGGAGAGCCCTCCGGCGCCGTTGTCGGTAATGGAGTGGTAGAGGCAGAGGTCCCTGGCCCTGAGCAGGAAGTCGGTCATCTTCTTCTGGGTTATGGGATCGCCTATCTGCACCGCCGTAGCCGGCGAGCCCTCGTGCAGCTCTTCAGAGGAGAAGGTGGCGCCATGAATGCCGTCCTTGCCTATGCGGCCTCCGCACATGACTATGGCATCTCCTGGCCTGGCCCTCTTCTCATGGGCCGGCTGGTCGCACACCTCCTTGGGCATGATTCCCCCGGTGCCGCAGAACACCAGGGGTTTGCCGAGGTAGCGCTCGTCGAAGAGGATGGAGCCGTTGACTGTGGGGATGCCGCTCTGGTTCCCGCCGTGTTCCACGCCCTCTCTGACTCCTTCGAAGATCCTCTTGGGATGGAGGAGGCCGGGAGGAAGTTCCCCTTTGTAGTCAGGAGGTCCGAAGCAGAATACGTCGGTGTTGAATACCAGCTTGGCCCCCATGCCGGTTCCGAATGGATCGCGGTTGACCCCAACTATCCCTGTCAGCGCTCCGCCGTATGGGTCCAGGGCGGAAGGGCTGTTGTGGGTCTCCACCTTGAAGGCCACGCTCCACTTGTCGTTGAAGCTGACCACGCCGGCATTGTCCTTGAAGACCGAGAGGCACCAGTCACGTTCGCCCATCCGCCTCCTGATCTCCTCGGTTCCGGCCTTGATGTAAGAGTCGAAGAGGCTGTCTATGACCTCCTCCTTGCCCCGTTCGTCCTGGTAGAAGATCTTTGCGTTAAATATCTTGTGCTTGCAGTGCTCGGACCAGGTCTGGGCCAGGGCCTCGAGCTCCACATCGGTGATCCTGGAGGAGAGGCCCACGGCCTTGCGCGCCTCCGCGACCTCGGGGCGGTTCAGATACTCCTTTATCTTTTGGAGTTCATTCAGGTTGAGGGCGAGGACCCGCTCCCTGGACATGGCCATGAGCTCTTGGTCGGACATGGCATCGAGATCGATCTCCTCCACCACCACCTGGGTGCTGGACGTGACCCTGGGCACGGCGTAGAAGGGGTTGTCTTTCCCCTTCCATGCAGCCTCCACTTCCTCCCTGGACATGATATGGGTCCTCTGGATCAGGTCGTTGGCCAGGAGGTCCCTTGCCATCCTCTCTGCATCGTCCCTGGTTACGGATCCGTAGATGCAGTACTGGACCGCAGTGAATACGCCTTCGTTACTTTCCAGTTGGCGCCCCAACAGCAGCTCCACGGCCTCCTTGGCGGTCCTGCCTTCGTTGTCGGTGACTCCAGGTCTGAAACCCACCTCTATGAGCCAGCTCCACCGGCCGGGGAGGCCCAACGACAAGGGTGAGTCAACCGCGAAGTCCTGTATCACCGGATCGGACAGCGGACCCCTGGCCGCCTCGTGCAAGGCGTCCCGGTCCATCTCGACGTCCAATAGATAGACCTTGACCGTGCGGATGTCGCCGGCCTCTATGCCTAGGTCTTCCCTGCACCGGCGTGAGATCTTGAGTCCAAGGGCGTCCTTCAGTTCACTCTTCAGCGCGACTTCTATTCTGTGGGCCATTGGCATCTCCTTATATGGGCCGTTTTCGGGTATTGGCTCATGGTGGTGGCTAAAATTACTACCAATGGCCCCGGCTGTCATCCTTGTCATTGCATCCGTTTTTGGGGGCTGTTCTTCTTCACTGAGGCTGTGCCGGAGTGTGGGGCCAAACCGAGAATCTCGCTTCTGGGGGACTCCGGTGGCCATATCCATGAACAAATCCGATGGGCGTGCCTGAATGCTGATGCAGAGGCGGCGGGTTGTGTGACTTCGGCTTCAGGAAACGGCGGCTTTCTGTTATCCTTTACGATCTATTAGTGGTGGAGAGGATTGCTCATGGCCGCTGCCGTTACCCTGGCGCTTCTCGCCTTCATATTCTATCTCAATTTCCTTTCGCGCATAATCATCTCGCCCCTGCTGCCCGCGATCAAGGAGGAGTTCGCCACCGGCGCCACAGGGGTCTCCGGCCTCTTCCTGGCCCTCAGCCTCGGCTATTTCTGCGCCCTGCTGGGATCGGGCTTCGTTTCCTCCAGGGTGAACCACAAGCGCACCATCCAGATCTCCATAGCAGCGGCAGCGGCCTCCCTGGCGTTCATCTCTTCCGTCGGCTCCATGCCGCTGCTGTATATGGGCGTGTTGGCGTTGGGGGCGTCAACCGGGCTCTATCTTCCATCCGGGATAGCCACCATAACCTCTATCTTCCCCAAGAGATCATGGGGCAGGGCCTTTTCCGTCCATGAGCTGGCCCCTAATCTCGCCTTCGTCACCGCTCCCCTTCTTGCCTCCCTCTTCCTCGCCAGGGCGTCCTGGCACTGGCTGACCGCGGCTCTGTCCGCGGCCACTCTCCTTACCGGGCTCATGCATGCGGGCACCAGGGCCGGCACCTTCAAAGGGGCGCAGCCAAGCCTCTCCACATGCTCCCTTTATCTGAAAAAAACGGATTTCTGGCTCATGACCCTGCTCTTTTGCATGGGCATAACCAGCACCCTGGGGGTGTACAACATGTTGCCCCTGTTCCTGGTGACCGTCCACTCCATGTCGAAGCCCGATGCGAACATGCTGGTGGGGATGTCGAGGATAGCCACTCTCTTCACCGCCGTTCTCGGAGGGGTGTTGGCGGACCGGTTCGGCCCAAGGAACGTTATGGGATGGATGCTCCTGTTCACGGGAGGCGTTACCGCCTCTCTCGGAGCGGTCAGGGGAGTGGCGGTGGATGTCGCCGTCTTCCTGCAGCCGCTGGTGGCGGTCGCCTTCTTTCCAGCCGCCTTTTCCGCGATATCCGAGCTCTCGGGCCCTGAGGAGAGAAACCTGTTGATATCCATGATAGTGCCGTTCGCCTTCCTCGGGGGAGGGGGCGTCATGCCCATGATACTGGGAGTTTTCGCCGATCACTCCCTCTTTACGGCCGGTTTTGTGGTTGTCGGCCTTTTCCTGGCCTCTGGTTTCCTGCTGTGCAGGATGATGGCACCGGCGCGTCCCGGCGTTTTGAAGCAAGAGTGAATTGTCCAAGGTTGGCTCATGTTCTCACGCTTCCGTTCAGTATATATCGCCTTCGATGTCTTCCCGGCTCCCAAGGGATCGTCCACCCACATCGCATTCATGCTCGAAGCCCTGTCCGGGGCCTTCTCTCCTGTCCTGTGCCTCTGCCTGGGGGCTCCTGCCCATCCCGTTGTCCAGGTGGAAGAGGGGATAACCATTTTGCGCTGCAAGATCAGGGAGCCGAATCTCCTCATGCGGGCCCAGGCGTTCGCCCGTTTCGTGGAAGAACGGCTCTCCTCGCTGGATCCGTCTCCAGAGATAGTGGTCTTCAGGGATCCGTGGGGCGGCGTGCCGGCAATGGCCGCGCTCTCCCATGCGCCTTTTCTCTTCGAGGTGAACGGACTGCCGTCGTGGGAGCTTGGTTACGCCTATCCGGCCCTGGCGCGCCGCGCCGCTCTCATGGAAAAGCTGAAGGAGAAGGAGTGGTTCTGTCTGGAGCGCTGCTCGAGGATATTGA
>WFVQ01000164.1 GCA_015491585.1 Deltaproteobacteria bacterium | reverse complement strand
CAACAGGCCGATGGATGGAGGCCGGACACCGCTGAGCTGCGGGTATCTTCGTCTCTTCACCTCCAGGTGTTGGATGGCTTGGCCCGCCATATCACTTCGCCCTCCTTCATCCATCAGGCCCTCAGCATGTTGGGCGATCTGCCGCTCCTGATCATACCTTTCTGGTTCGGAGACGGCTCCATCCTCGGGCATATGGCCGCCTGGAAAGAGGAGGGTGAAGGAGAGAAAGGTGGCGGCGGCGATCACCACATCTTTTTTGATCTCGAGATGGACAGGCTGGGCCATGTCTCGATAGACGTATTGCAGCGCGAGAGGTCCATAGGGGTGACGGTGTATGCGGCCGACTCTGCGCTTTCGTCCGTGGAGGCGGCCCTTCCGGCCCTGGGATCTGAGATAGAGGCTGCCGGGTACGATCTCCTTTGGCTAAGGGCCCTTCCTGCAAGGGACGAGGGGCGCCGGGCGGACTTATCTACCGCGGTCCTTGGCGGTGAAGAGAGTCATTTGATTGACATAGAGGCCTGAGATGGCTGACAAGGCAAGACGTAGGCGGGCCGTTGCCTTGAAATACAATGAGGCAAAGGACTCCGCCCCAAAAGTCGCGGCAAAGGGCGAGGGAAAGCTCGCCGAGAAGATCATCGCCCTGGCCAGGGAGCATGGGGTCCCTGTCAGGGAAGAGCCTGCCCTGGTAGAGGTCTTGTCGCGTCTGGACTTGAATCAAGAGATTCCCCCAGAGACCTACGTCGTGGTCGCAAAGATACTGGCGTGGGTCTATCAGCTCAACAAGGAGGCCGGATAGAGAGCCCGGTCTTCTCTCTCTCCAGTCTCATGGCACGTGCCTTGCTATTGAGCAGGCAGGAGGATTGCCATGAGAGTGATATCAGGGCTTCATCCATATTCTCGCTTGGGTCACATGGAGTCGCTGGAAGGCGCGCGGCTTGCAGAGCGCAAGCTGGAGGTGGCGGCTCACAATATGGCCAATATAGACACCACCGGCTACAAGCGCCAGCGTATCAGCTTCGAGGAGTATCTATTGCCCCAGGTGGACGGAGGGAAACGCACCGCCAAGGGGGAGGTGGTTACCACCGACGTTGCCCAGGGCGATCTCAGGAAGACCGGTAACCCCTTGGATTTTGCCATCGAGGGGGAAGGGTTCTTCGTTGTTCAGACCCCTTCTGGGGCGAAGTATACCCGGGACGGCAGCTTTATGCTGGATGCAAACAAACAGTTGGTGACAAAGGAGGGTTATCCGGTATTGGGCAATGGCGCCCCCATAGTGCTCGATGATACCACGGGAAAGGGTATCTGGTTGAGCAGGGATGGGAATTTCTATGTGGATGAGACCATCGTCGGAACCATAGACGTGGTGCGTTTCGACAACCCCCAGTTTCTCAAGCGGATAGGCGGCAATCTCTACGAGGCCACGCCTTCGGCTGGTACTCCCCAGAACCTGCCGCCTCAGGTGCGTCAGGGATTTCTGGAACGGTCAAATGTGGAACCGATCCAGGCCATGCTGGATATGATCACCCTCTACCGTTACTACGAGCAGATGCAGAAGAGCCTGCAGACCGTGGACGCCCTGGACAACAGGGCCGTTAACGGCGTCGGCAAGCCGGTATAACCAATATATGCGCGCCATGAATGAATCAGGAGAGCGCACAAGGAGGAGCGAGCCATGATGAGAGCCCTTTGGTCGGGTGCCTCTGGAATGAACAGTATGCAGCTTAATCTGGATGTGGTGGCGAACAACCTGGCCAACGTCAATACCACAGGCTTCAAGAGGAGCCGGGCCGATTTCGAGGATTTGCTCTATCAGATCACCAGGATGCCCGGCACCGAAAAGGCCGACGGAACCCAGGTGCCCACCGGCATGGAGATCGGCATGGGTTCCAGACCTGCGGCCGTTCAGAAGATCTTTACCCAGGGCGACTACGAGAATACTGGCAATGAGCTCGATTGGGCCATCGAGGGGCAGGGCTTCTTCAAGATCGTCAGCAACGGCGAGGAGCTGTACACCCGTGCCGGGGCCTTCAAGCTCGACAGGGACGGCTATATCGTCACCTCAAACGGCGACAGGCTCCAGCCGGAGTTCGCCGTGCCCCAGGGCACCGTGAGGATCGACATCGACCCCTACGGCCTCCTGGTGGCCTCGGACCAGAACGGCCAGGCACTGGCTACGGTCCAGCTGACCATATTCAATTTCCCCAATCCGGCTGGTCTCAGCAGCATAGGCCGCAATCTCTACAGGCCCACCCAGGCATCAGGCGATCCCATAGAGGGGAATCCCGGCACCGAGAATTTCGGCACCATCGCCCAGGGTTTCCTGGAGCAATCAAACGTGGACGTCGTGAAGGAGATGGTGAGCATGATCACAACCCAGCGTGCCTACGAGTTCAACTCTAAATCGGTACAGACGGCTGACGAT